>CAYYBI010000437.1:0-3531 GCA_964469835.1 uncultured Rhodospirillaceae bacterium | reverse complement strand
TGACACCCCGCACGGCGATCAAATGCATCGGCTAGTCGGACACGGTCCATTCGATGATCGTTCGCGGACCCGATCCGGACTGATCCGGACGCCGCGGCGCCGAGACGGTACGCCGGCGGACCACACCGGATCGCTGCCGTGACAGACTCCCGCTCTCGGATTATAAGCGGCGGCGAGTCGCCTTAGACGGTGTGGCGACACGCCGTGGCAGGTCCGAAAGTCTGGAGCATATGCGGTTCTGGGAAACACAGGCATCGACGTCTCTCGGCCCGAAGGAATTCGCCTTTGTCCGGGATGCGTGCAGCCGCTACCTGCCGGCGACCGGCGCGGGTCCCGTCGCATCCCTGAACATCCCGAGCACGGACGCGGCCGCGCCGCGGCCGCACTTCAGCCACATCGCCCTGCCCGACTGGGCGGTGGATATAGGCGTCGGCAACCCGGCCGGCCTGCTCGCACCGTCTGACTGCATCCTTCCGGGGGACGGACCGCCGTGGCTGCGTTGCGATTGGTGGCGGACATTGTTCTATTTCCTGACCGGAGAGGCCGAGCGCGCGTTCGAAGCGGAGCACGGTCCGGTTCATTCCTATGCACTACGGCTGCCGGATAATTTGGCGCCGGTATTTGATCGTGCCTGGTGCAACCGGATCATGCTGTTCCTCCGGCGGTACGGCGCGTATACGGCCTCGGTCGCCGAAGACGACGCCTTTGGGACTAAACCGGGCCCCATCCTACATTTGACCCACGACGTCGATGCGGTTGCCAAGACCCTGCCGATCCGGATCAAGAAAGCCGCGTTCGATGGCTTCAATGTAATGCGGGCCGGTATGCGGGGGCAGTTCCGCCAAGCGATGGGCCACGCGGGACGCGGCGTGGCGTATTTTTTTCGTCGCGCCGATTATTGGTATATCGATCAGATTGCCGCGCTGGAAGCCGGCCATGGCCTGACGAGCGTCTTCAATGTCTATGGCGGCCGCGGGTCCTGGCGGCGGTCGCCGCGGCGCATTCTGCTGGATCCAGGTTACGACGTGGCCGACCAGAAAATCGCGATAGCGCTGCGCACCTTGACGCAAAGCGGTTTCGGCGTCGGCCTGCATCAGAGTTTCGACGCCTGGAAAAATGCCGACGGCATGCAGCGGGAAAAAAACCGGGTGGAAGAGGCGATCCACTGCCCGGTTACGATATGCCGGCAACATTGGTTGCGTTTTTCCTGGTACGATACCTGGGCGGCGCAGGAACGGGCTGGGTTCGCGCTCGACATGACACTCGGATTCAACGACCGGCCGGGTTTCCGCAATGGCGCGGCCCTGCGGCTGCCGGCGTGGATCGCGGCGCGCAACGCGTCGTCACAAAGCCTGTCAACGGTCCCACTGATGCTGATGGATTCACATCTTTTCGATTATGGCCTTATGGAACCGGATGCACGGCGGCACGCCATCGACCATTGGTTGGACGAACTCGCCTTTACCGGCGGCGAGGCCAGCGTCGTCTGGCATCAACGGGTTTTCCATCCGCAAGATTACGGTTGGGGCACGGATTACGAATATCTGCTCGGCCGGGCGGCCGCGCTATGACGGGCGATCACGCCGCCAGCCGGCCGGGAACCGGAACCGAGAACCCCTATTTGGATCAGGTCCACCGCAACCTGCCACGCCTGCTGGCCAATTTCGACCGCGACCGTACCAGCCAAACCTACGGTGTCGGCGATCGCTTTCACTGGGCCTGGAAGCTCATCGATTTTCCCAACGGAACGTTTCAGGCGGCGGCAGGGGGCCTGTCCCGACTGGTCGATGCGCAACTACTGCCGGATTGGCTCTCCGAGGAAGCCGCACTCCGGCGGATCGACGCCATGTTCACCGGCGCCCGCGCCATCACGGCGCCGGACGGCAGCTTGTGCGAGGCGTTCCCGCGAGAAGCATCCTTTTGCGTTTCCGCGATGGTGGCCGCCGAACTGCTGACGGCAATCGAGTTGCTTGGCGACCGCATTTCGCCGGCGAGCCGGAAGGATTACCTGCGGACGGTCGAACCGATGTGCGATTTCCTGCATCGGCAGGACGAGCATCACGGCATCATCTCCAACCACCTTGCGACGGCGGTGCAGGCGCTCGTGCTATGGGAAGATGTCGGCGGGGGCGGCGGTATCGACCGCGCGCGTGTCTTCCTGGACCGAATTCTCGCGCATCAGTCGGCGGAGGGGTGGTTCCGTGAATATGACGGGGCGGACCCGGGATACCAGAGCTGGCTGACCAGCGCCCTGGCCGACGTCCATGGCCGGCGGCCCGATCTCGGCCTTGCCGAACCGCTGGCCCGTTCGATTCGATTCCTGTGGCACTTCGCCCATCCGGACGGCTCCTTCGGCGGCGTGTACGGCAGCCGGTCGGCGCGATTCTGCTTTCCGGCCGGGTTGGAATTGCTGGCGTCCGAGTCGACGGAAGCGCGTGCGCTCTGCACATGGTTGCGCCCGGCGACCGCCGACCATCGCCTGGTCACGCTGGATGTGGCGGACGACCCCAATCTCGTGCCGTTCTTCAACGACTACTGCGGGGCGGCGACATCGGTCTCGAGATCGCGCGCGGCCGCAGACAGCCCGCCGGCGTTGCCCGCCAATGGGCCGCCCTTCCGCCGACATTTCCCGGAAGCCGGCATTCTCGTCGATCGGGGCGCCGGCCATTACACCGTGATCGGAACCGGGAAGGGCGGCGCCTTCCTCCACCTGCCGGACGGCGCCGACCGGATCGAGGATCCCGGCTACGTCGCACAGGATTCACAAGATAACATTGTGACAGGTCAGGCCGGCGGCGGCGAAAGCGAGGTCAGCATCGACGGCGATCGCATCGAAATCGTTACGCCGCTGCGGCGGCTGCATCGGCCCTATCCACGCGCGTTCGACTTCGTAATCCTGCGCCTGCTGTCCTTGACGGCGTTCCGGTCGCTATGGCTGGGCAATCTCGTCAAACGGCTGCTCGCGCGCTATCTGGTAACCGGGAAGCCGCGCCCGGTGGGTCGGGTACGGCGGTCAATCGCGTTGGGCCGTGACATGCACGTCGAAGATGTCGTAACGGACGGTCCGATGTTGACGCCGTTGCCCGACAAAAGCGGGTTTTCCGCGATCCATATGGCCAGTCAAGGCTACTGGCAAAAATCGGACGACACCCCATGATCCCGCGCCTGAAAGCCGATTTCGGTTGGCGGGAATTGTTTGCCTCGGCCGCGATTGGCGGCCGCGCGGCTGACGTCGCGGCGTTCGAAAACGCGTTCGCCAAGACTCTTGGCCAGGACGAAGCGGTCGCGTTCGCCTATGGCAGATCCGCACTTCTCATCCTGTTGGAAGCACTCGGCATCGACGATGCCGAGGTGATTTGCCCGGCCTATACCTGCGTCGTCGTGGCCAACGCCATCGTGGAAGGCGGCAATCACCCCGTCTTCGTCGATTGCTGCGACCACGACTACAACATGGATTTCGACGCGCTGGAGAACGCGGTGAACGAGCGTACGCGCGCCGTGATCGCCACCTCGATTTTCGGCCACCCGCTC
>CAYYBI010000436.1:0-7637 GCA_964469835.1 uncultured Rhodospirillaceae bacterium | reverse complement strand
GGAATGTGGCCGTCGATCAACCGGAAAGCCAGCGGCGCATCAAGGACGACGAACTCGCATGGGTAGACGCGCTCGACAAGCAGGGCGCCATCGAAAGACGGTTCAACACCCGCTTCTTTACCGGCGGCGACAGCCGCGATCCGGAAATTGCCGGCGTTTGGGGCGCGGCGGTCGGATCCTTTTTCACGCTAACGGTGACCCTCGTCCTCGCCTTCCCGCTAGGGGTCATGGCGGCGGTCTACCTCCAGGAATTCGCGCCGAAGAACCGCTGGACCAACCTGGTTGAAGTGAACATCAACAATCTGGCGGCGGTGCCGTCTATCGTTTTCGGGCTGCTCGGCCTCGCGGTATTCCTCAATTTCCTTCATTTGCCGAGATCGGCGCCTATCGTCGGCGGCATCGTGCTCGCGCTGATGACGCTGCCGACGGTGATCATCGCCGCACGCGCGTCCCTGCAGGCGGTTCCCCCCTCGATCCGCGAAGCCGCGCTCGGCATCGGCGCGAGCAAGCTGCAAACCGTCACCGACCATGTCCTGCCGCTCGCCATGCCGGGCGTGCTGACCGGCACCATCATCGGCATGGCGCGCGCCCTGGGTGAAAGCGCGCCGCTGCTGATGATCGGCATGGTGGCGTTCATCGTCGACATTCCCAAAAGCCCGTTCGACCCGGCAACGGTGCTGCCGGTGCAGGTCTATCTGTGGGCCGACAGCCCCGAGCGGGCCTTCCTCGAGCGCACATCGGCCGCGATCATCGTCCTGCTGGCGTTTCTGATCGTCATGAACCTGTCGGCAATCATCCTGCGCAAGAAATTTGAGAAGCGGTGGTAAGATGACTCAATACATGGAACTGAAAACATTTGTGGCGCCGCCGACAATGGAAAAACGCCAAGAATGCGCGGTGCGCGACGCAATCGACGTAAAAATGTCGGCGCGTGACCTGAATGTCTTCTATGGCGACAAGCAGGCGCTGTTCGACGTCGCGCTGGACATTCGGTCGCGTCAGGTCACGGCCCTGATCGGACCGTCGGGCTGCGGCAAATCGACTTTTATCCGTTGCCTCAACCGGATGAACGACGTCATCGACATTTGCCGGGTTAGCGGTTCGATCACGCTCGACGGCGCGGACATCTATGACCCCGCCATCGATCCGGTCCAGCTTCGCGCGCTGGTCGGCATGGTCTTCCAGAAGCCGAACCCCTTTCCAAAATCGATCTACGAAAACGTCGCCTACGGCCCCCGGCTGCACGGATTGGCCAAGGACCGGGAGGAGCTCGACGAGATCGTCACCACCAGCCTGGAAAAGGCGGGGTTGTTCGAGGAAGTGAAGGACCGGCTGGACGATCCGGGGACCGGGCTCTCCGGCGGTCAGCAGCAGCGGCTCTGCATCGCGCGCGCCATCGCCGTTTCGCCCGAGGTGATCCTGATGGACGAGCCGTGCTCGGCGCTCGATCCAATCGCCACCGCCCGGATCGAAGAGCTGATCGACGAGATTCGCGAAAACTTCGCCATCGTCATCGTCACCCATTCGATGCAGCAGGCGGCCCGGGTGTCGCAGCGGACCGCGTTCTTCCATCTCGGCACTCTGGTGGAGGTCGGCGACACGGCGGAAATCTTCACCAATCCGAGCGACCAGCGGACCCAGGATTACATCACCGGCCGCTTCGGTTGAGGAGAGAGCCCGTCATGACCAGAACCAGCGACCATATCGTCACGTCCTATGACGAGGAACTGAACGAACTCAACACCCTGATCAGCCGGATGGGCGGCCTTGCGGAAACCCAGCTCGACGGCGCAGCGCAAGCGGTGCTGCGTCGGGACGCCGAACTGGCGGCGCAGGTTCGCGCGAAAGACAAGGAGATCGACGCGCTGGAACACGACGTCGGCGCCCTGGTCGTGCGGCTTCTGGCCCTGCGTCAGCCAATGGCCGTCGATCTGCGCTACATCGTGTCCGCGCTCAAGATCGCCGCCGATCTGGAGCGCTTCGGCGATTACGCCAAGAACGTCGCCAAGCGCGCCATCGCGATCAGCCAGGTGCCGCGCATCCCGACTCCCGGTCTCGACCGAATGGCGCGGCTGGTGCAGGCGATGATCAAGGACGTGCTCGACGCCTATCTCGAAAACGATACGGACAAGGCGATCGCCGTGTGGAATCAGGATGTCGAAGTCGACCAGCTCTACAATAGCCTGTTCCGTGAACTGCTCACCTACATGATGGAAGATCCGCGCAACATCACCGGCTGCACCCATCTTCTGTTCATCGCCAAGAACATCGAACGCATGGGCGACCACGCCACCAACATCGCCGAAACGGTCCACTACCAGGTCAAGGGCACCGAATTGCCCGACGAGCGGCCGAAGGGTGAAGATCCAAGTTTCGCGGTCTATCAAGCTGCAGAAAACGGCGGTCCGGGATAAACGGCAACATGAAACCGAAAATTCTGATCGTCGAGGACGAGGCGGCGCTGGTGACGTTGCTGCGCTACAATTTGGAACGGGGCGGCTACGACGTCGCGGAAGCCGCCAACGGCGAGGAAGCCTTGCTCGCCGCCGAGGAGACCGCGCCGGACCTGATCCTGCTCGATTGGATGCTGCCGTTGACCAGCGGCATCGAGGTCTGCCGGCAATTGCGGCGAAAGCGCGAAACGCGCCTGACGCCGATCATCATGCTGACCGCACGCGGCGAGGAAGGCGACAAGGTGCGCGGCCTCGACAGCGGCGCCGACGACTATGTCACCAAGCCGTTTTCGCCGGCCGAGCTGCTGGCGCGCATCCGCTCGCTGATACGGCGATCGCGGCCCGCGGTGGCCGACGAAACGCTGCAATGCGGCGACCTGTCGATGGATCTGGCGGCGCACAAGGTGCGGCGCGGCGACCGCGGCATCCACCTCGGCCCGACCGAATTCCGGCTGCTGCGCCATCTGATGGAACACCAGGGCCGCGTCTTCAGCCGCGAGCAATTGCTGGACACGGTCTGGGGCCGCGACATCTATGTCGAAGTGCGGACCGTCGACGTCCATATCCGCCGCCTGCGCAAGGCGATCAATGGGGATGGCGAGGAGGATTTCATCCGCACGGTGCGCGCCGCTGGCTACGCGCTGGAATGTCCGGACTGACGCGGAGCGACCGCTCTGAATCGATTGTCAGAAGCACGCATGCTGCAAATTGGCCACCAGCCGGCCGCCGTCCTTAGACCATATCTTGCTCAAGTTGACTCAGGTGAAATGGTCTATCTCTTTGTTGTTACGCAAATACGTCGTCGCGAACCGTATCGGTTCGCCCGGGATTTGCTCCAGACTTATTCCGCGGCTTGCTTTGACGGGGCCGCACCGATCCAGGGGTGGTCGGCAATATCAAACAGGCTGTTTTCGGGTCCCTTGAACTTGTCGGACCGCTTCGGCCGGTAGTTCGTTTTCTGTTCGTTGGGATCCTCCGGCAGCTCAGAGTAGGGTACGGCCCCGTTCGCCAGGCATTTCTGCGCAGTGCCTTTGAGATCTTCGACAAAGACGCCGAAATGATGCAGCCCCGTGTAGTCGAGACCTTGATCGATCTGGTCTTGCTTGAAATTCAACACCGAGATGTTGATGGCGCCATCGGTCAGAACCACCCCTCGGGCACGCGGATTGTCGATTCGCCTGATCTCCTCAAACCCGAAAACCTCCTTGTAGAACTCCGCCTGCTTTTCCGGATCCAAACTGGCGATCGCGAGATGCTGAATGCGAGCCATGGTCTTGCTCCTTGCTTGGGGTGGTTGAACGTATTTATCGAAGGGCCCCGGCCCTGAATGCATCAACTTTAAAATCGGTTGATGCATTCATGTGTGACAGGACACCTTCACCTGGCACCGTGATTTGACGATGGCAAGAGAAGCCGTCGCTCGCGACGCGGTCCAGAGCAAATCCCGAGCGAACCGATACGGTTCGTGACGACGTATTAGCGTAACAACAAAGAGATAGACCATTACAATTAAATCGAATTGAACAAGAAATGGTCTAGATCACAGCTTTGCCGCCTGGCACGCCGGCAACCTCCGAGTGTGTTGTTAGCGAACTCCAGCGGCACTCGCCCTTAACAGTTTTCCTCCCAGCGCGCCGGTGTGCTCGCCATTCCTGAAGGCCACTTTGCCGGAAATTACCGTGGCCATGATGCCGTCCGACTTCTGCTTGAGTCTGCGCGCTCCCGTGGGAAGGTCGTGCTCGATGGTGGGGATCTGCGGCGCAATGGTCGCGGGATCGAATATGTTGAGATCCGCGATGCAGCCCTGGCGCAATAAGCCACGATCAACGAATCCCCAAGCTATCGCCGGCGTCAGAGTGATCATCTTCACGCCCTCTTCGAGAGAGAACGCCTGGCGCTCGCGCACCCAGTAGGCGAGCAGGTGCGTGTGTATGGACGAATCCATGATCAGGCTTACGTGTGCGCCGGAATCGGAAAACGTCATGACCGTGCGCGGATGCCGCAACGTCGCCAGCGCCTCCGCTTCAGTCTTCGGCACCGTGGATATATCAAACTGCATGAACAGCTGATCGAAATTGCTCTCCAGAGCGAGGTCCATCATGACCTCCACCGGATCGACATTGCGCTGCGCCGCGAGCTCGGCGACGGTGGGATTGGGCGACACGGCGCTATACATAACATACATGTTTTCGTAGTCGGGCTTGCGCGGTTCCCCGCCCCCGGTTCGATAGACGCCATCCTTCGTCACATCGACCAGGTGTTTCCGCTGCACCGGATCGCTGAACACTTTGCGCTGTTCCTCGTTCGGCAAGGCACGGATTCGTGCCCATTCCGGGAAATCGTCGAACTGCAAGCGCCCCTTGAACGACAGGACGTGGGAAATGCCGCGGGTATGCGTTTGCCCGAACATGCGCCCACCGGCCTCGGCCGTAGCATCCAGAAGCTTCAAGCCATCCTGTGTACCGGCACTTCCGGCCGGCATGCCAAAGGTGATGGGTACGCCGCTCTTCACCGCGAGGTCGCGCAATCGGTCGTTGACTGCCTTGCGCACCTGCGGGTCCGGCGACCGGGATTCTCTTTCCCGGGCATACTCGAATATGCCGCGGCCCGTTGTCCCCATGGCGCATACCAGGTGACTGAGCTCCTCCCAGGAAGCGTGATTTGATGCGACCGGCCGGTTGTCCGGCTCCGGCAGCTTGTGTCCGGTCGAACGGGAGCTGGTGAAGCCGATCGCGCCCGCGTCCAGCGCGTCGAGCAACTCATGCTCCATTGCGGCAATGTCATCGGACGAGGCGTGCTCCTCGAATGCGCGCGGCCCCATGACGTGCGTGCGCAGAGCAGAATGGCCTATGTTCGCGGCGTAGTTGATCGTCTTCGGCTGCTTGTCGACGACGTTCATGTAATCCCTGAACGTAGTCCAGTCCCAGCGGATCGCGGCCGCCATCGCATCGGTTGAAATGTCCTCGGCGCGCGCGATGTTACTGATGATCATGTCGCGCTGCTCGGCGGAACCCGGTGCCAGCGTAAATCCGCAGTTTCCCATGATCACGCTGGTGACGCCGTGCCAGCAAGAGCAGCTCCCCAACGGATCCCAGAACACCTGCGCGTCCATGTGTGTGTGCCCGTCGATGAAGCCGGGAGAAACGACCTGGCCTGTGGCATCTATCTCTTCTTTTCCGCGTTCGCTTATCCGCCCGATCGCCGCAATGCGGTCACCGGTCACGCCAACGTCCGCCCGATATTTCGGTAGCCCTGTGCCGTCGACTACCGTGCCGTTACGGATCACGAGATCGTACATTTTGCTTTCTCCTGTCTATGTTGGATCGTCAGCTGCCCGACGGCCCGCGAAAAAATCCGCTTTGTAAGCTCCACCTAAGTATCGGCTCTCCCACTGTGCCGGATGGTCATCAGCTATTTCAAGGGCACCGTCGGGCAGACGAATTCGAGCCCGCCCGATTCATGCCATATATGCAGCGTAATCACAGTGCGCGCCGACTGGAAGCCGCGCGCATGTCTGTCCCGATCCCGTGTCGGCGGGTGGACGTCCTCGGCAAGCGTGGGACTTTCGCTCCTTGCGCACGAAGCCGCGGAGCCTTTCCTACCCCTCATCCGAGTGCATACAGACGAGCCAAGCTTCGACGTCGAAACGCAGCCCCCGCCGCTACCCCTGCAACCGGTCGAGCGCCGCGCGATAGGCGGCGACCGCCTCGGCTCCGAAGCAGCAGAAGACCACCCGGTCGATACCCGCGTGCTGCCGCAGTCCGGTCGCGACCGTGGCGACCGCGATTCCCGCGGCCCGGTCGAGCGGAAACCGATAGACGCCGGTTGAGATCGCCGGGAACGCCAGCGACGCCACATCATGCTCCGCCGCCCGCGCCAGCGACTCGCGATAGCAACTCGCCAGCAGATCATCCTCGCCCCGTTGGCCGCCCTGCCACACCGGTCCGACCGTATGGATCACATGTGACGCCGGGAGCCCGTAGCCGCCGGTGATCTTCGCCCGGCCGGTCGGACAGCCGTTCAGCGTGCGGCATTCAGCCAACAATTCCGGCCCGGCCGCGCGATGGATTGCACCGTCCACGCCGCCGCCGCCGAGCAACGATTCATTGGCCGCGTTGACGATGGCATCGACCTGGAGACGGGTGATGTCGCCTTCAGCGACCTCCAGACGTTCGTGGATGATGCCGGCCATCGTCGCCCCGCCAATCGTTTGCCCTCACTAGTTTAGCCCAACCGATCGGAGGTTTGAATGCCGCTCAGGCGGCCGGCGGCGCTTTCGCAACCGGATATCGCCGCATCATCCAGAGCAGGAGCGCCAGCCCCGGCAACGCCGCCAATGTCGTCAGCAAAAAGAAACTCAGCCAACCGGTTTGATCGGCGAGCCAACCGCCGCCGGCGCCCAGCGCAGTGCGGGCGGCCGCAGCCAGCGATGACAGCAGCGCATACTGGGTCGCCGTGTAGGCGCGGTTGCAGAGGCTCGAGAGATAGGCGACGAAGGCGGTGGTGCCCATGCCGCCGGTCAGATTTTCCACGCCGATCGTCACGAACAGCGCCGGCACCGAATACCCCACCCAGGCTTGCCAGGCGAAGATCAGGTTGGAACCCGCCTGGAGAACGCCGCAGATCAGCAAGCTCTTGAGAATGCCGTAGCGGGCCACCATCCAGCCGCCCAGCGCCGCCCCGGCCAAGGTCGCGGCCAACCCCCAACCCTTGCTGATCCAACCCACCTCGGCCAGCGAAAACCCGATGCGGAGGTAAAACGGCGTAGCCATGAGGCCGAGCAACGCGTCGCCATACTTGTACAAGGTCACGAACAGCAAAATCGCCAGCCAGCCGGGTCGGGTCATGAATTCCGCGAAGGGGCAGATCACGCCGCCATAGAGCCAGGCGCCCGCCCGGCGCACGGAGCGCGGCATGGCGGCGAGGCGAGTCTCGGCCACCGCCTCGAGGCGGCGCGATTCGGGCGTCGCCGGGTCCGCCGGTTCCGGATTGAGAAAGACCGCCGCCATGCCGACCGGCATCAGCACCGCCATCGCGGCATAGGCCGCGCCCCAGCCGCCGGCGCCCGCGACGATAAGCGCACCGCCGCCGGACGCCAGCATGCCGACCCGGTAACCCAGGACATGATTGGCCGCCCCGGCGCCAAGCTGGCGCTCTTCCAGGATTTCCGTACGGTAGGCATCG
>CAYYBI010000435.1:0-22562 GCA_964469835.1 uncultured Rhodospirillaceae bacterium | reverse complement strand
CCGGAGAATTCGTGCGGATACCGGTGCCGGGTCTCCGGGTCGAGGTCGACCTCCCCGAGCGCCTGCACGACCAGCGCATCGCGCGCCGCAGCGTCGCCGCCGATTTCGTGGACCTTGAGTCCTTCCTCGATGATCTGCCCGACCGACATGCGCGGGCTCAGACTGCCATAAGGGTCCTGAAACACCACCTGCAACTCGCGGCGCATCGGCCGCAATTCCCGGGACGATAGGCTTTGGATATCCGTGCCCTCGAATACGATTTCGCCCTGGCTGCTTTGCAGGCGAATCAGCGCCATCCCAAGAGTCGTTTTGCCGGACCCGGATTCGCCGACCACGCCGACCGTCTGACCTTCCCGCACGGTCAGGCTGATGCCGTCGACAGCGCGGATGTAGGAAGCGGTGCGCCGAAGCAACCCCGTCTTGATCGGGAACCAGACCTTCACATTGTCGCCGCTCAATACAAGCGGCGCATCCTTGTGCATCGGTGTCTTCTCGCCGCTCGGCTCCGCTTCGATAAGCCGGCGGGTATACGGGTGTTGCGGGTTCGTGAAGACTTGCTCGGTGTCGCCCGTCTCGACGATCTCCCCCTGCTGCATCACGCACAGACGCTTGGCCACCTTTCGGACCACGCCCAGATCATGGGTGATAAACAGCATGGCCATGCCGAATTTGCTCTGAAGCTCACTCAGGAGCTTGAGAATTTGTGCTTGAATCGTGACGTCAAGCGCCGTCGTCGGTTCATCCGCGATCAGCAGGTCGGGATCGTTTGCCAGCGCCATCGCGATCATCACCCGCTGCCGCTGGCCGCCGGACAGTTCGTGCGGATAGGCCGCCAAGCGCTGTTCCGCATCGCGAATGCCGACCAATTCCAGCAATTCCAGCACGCGTTCCCGCGCCGCGTCCGCCGCCATGCCCTTGTGCAGAAAGAGCGTCTCGCTAATCTGCTTTTCGACCGAGTGGAGTGGGTTGAGCGACGTCATCGGCTCCTGGAAGATCATCGAGATTCGATCGCCGCGCACGCGCCGCAATGTCTCCGCCTTTACGCCGACGATTTCCTGACCCTTAAAACGGATCGAGCCGGACGGGTGGCGCGCCGTCGGATACGGCAAAAGCTGCAAGACCGACAACGCGGTCACCGATTTTCCGGAGCCCGATTCGCCGACCAGCGCGAGGGTTTCTCCCGCCGGGATATCGAAGGAAACGCTCTTTACCGCCTCGACCGCGCCTCCGGGCACGTCGAAGGTCACGGAGAGGTCGCGGACGGAAAGAAGAGGCTGGTCGTTCATGCCACTACCCTTGAATCTTGCGCGGATCGAAGGCGTCGCGCACCGCCTCGCCGATAAACACCAGCAGCGACAGCATCACCGCAATCGTCACAAACGCCGTAATGCCCAGCCAGGGCGCATGCAAATTTTCCTTACCCTGCTTCAACAACTCGCCGAGCGACGCCGAGCCGGGCGGCAGGCCGAAGCCGAGAAAATCGAGCGACGTCAAGGTCACCAGAGATCCGGAGGTAATAAAGGGCAAAAACGTCAGGGTCGCGACCATGGCGTTCGGCAACAGGTGACGAACCATGATCGTCCGGTTGTTCACGCCCAGCGCCCGCGCCGCCCGGACATATTCGAAATTCCGTGCCCGCAGAAACTCCGCCCGCACCACGCCGACGAGGCCGGTCCAGCTGAACAGCAACATAAGCCCAAGCAGCCACCAGAAATTCGGCTGCACGACGCTGGCAAGAATGATCAGCAAGTAGAGGGTCGGCAACCCGTTCCAGATTTCGATAGCCCGCTGGCCGAGCAGATCGAACAATCCGCCGAAATAACCCTGCAGCGCGCCGACGGCGACGCCGACAATCGAGCTCAAGATTGTCAGGATGAGGCCGAAAAGTACCGATATGCGAAACCCGTAGATGATCCGCGCGACGAGATCGCGGGCCTGATCGTCGGTTCCCAGCCAGTTGTCGGCGGTCGGCGGCGCCGGGGCCGGCACCGGCAGGTTCGAGATATGGGTGTCGAAGCTGTAGCGAACCGGCGGCCACAGGATCCACCCCTTCTTTTCGATGATGTCGATAAGGTAGCGGTCGGTGTAGTCGGCCTCGGTTTCGAAATCGCCGCCGAATGTCGTTTCCGGATAGTAGGCCGCGAATGGAAAGTAGATGGCGCCGTCGTAGCGCACCACCAGCGGCCGGTCGTTCGCGAAGACCTCGGCAAACAGCGACCCGACGAACAGGATCAGGAAAATCCACAGCGACCAGTAGCCGCGGCGGTTCGCCTTGAAATTTTCAATGCGGCGGCGATTGAGCGGCGTAATCCGCATGCCCAGGACCCTGTCCGCTCTCGCGATTGCTGCGGTCGCTTGGTCCACCGTCAGATCTCCCGGCTCTCGAAATCGATGCGCGGATCGATCAGCATGTAGGTGATATCGCCGACCAGGTGCAGGATCAGCCCGAGCAGGGTGAACATGTAGAGCGACCCGAACATGATCGGATAGTCCCGGTCGATCACCGCCTCGAATCCGAGCAAGCCAAGACCGTCGAGCGAAAAGATCACTTCGATCAACAGCGAGCTGGTGAACAGAATGCCGATAAAGGCCGACGGGAATCCCGCGATCACAATCAGCATGGCGTTGCGGAAAACATGACCGTACAGCACGGCGCGTTCGCCAAGCCCCTTGGCCCGCGCGGTGACGACATATTGCTGGTTGATCTGATCGAGAAAGGAATTCTTGGTCAGCATGGTCAAGCCCGCGAACCCGCCGATCACCATCGCGAGGACCGGCAGCGTCATGTGCCAGAAATAATCCACGATCTTCATCGGCCAGGACAGTTGACCCCAGTCGTCGGAGACGAGACCGCGCAGCGGAAACCAATCGAAATACCGGCCGCCCGCGAACACCACGATCAATAGGATGGCGAACAGAAAGCCCGGGATCGCATTGCCGAAAATCACCGCGCCGCTGGTCCAGACATCGAATCGCGATCCGTCCCGCACCGCCTTGGCGACGCCGAGCGGGATCGATATCAGATAGATCAGCAGTGTCGCCCAAATGCCGAGCGATATGGATACCGGCATCTTTTCAATGATCAGGCCGACGACACTCTTGTCGCGGAAATAACTGCGCCCGAAGTCGAAGGTCAGATAGTCGCCGATCATCTTGAAAAACCGCTCATGCGCCGGCTTGTCGAAGCCGAACTGTTTTTCGAGCTGTTTGATGAATTCGGGATCGAGGCCTTGCGCGCCGCGGTACTTTAAATTCACCGCCGATTGGCCGATGGCCTTCCGCTGCTTGCCACCAACCTCTGAGCCTTCATTGCCGGTTATCCGCGCCGTCGCTTCAACACTCTGGCCCTGCAACGTCGCAAGCACGCGCTCGACCGGGCCGCCCGGCGCGAATTGCACAACGACGAAGTTCACCAGAATGATTCCGAACAAGGTCGGAACAATCAACATCAAGCGCCGGGCGATATAGGCGTACATCAGGCGGCGATCATTCGGTTGGCGGTCACTTACTTCTTGCCGCTGGACGGCACGCGTTGGCGCAGCGCGTTTAGCCGGGCGGGATCGACCCACCAGGTAAAAAGATTGGCGCCACTGTCGGGGATGACTTTCGGAATGCCGAACATATCCCAATAGAGAACACGATCATACGGGATGTGGAAATGCGGAATGACAAGAAACTTCCACAGCAGCACGCGATCAAGCGCCCGGGTATAGGTAACCAAATCCTTTCGCGTCGGCGCGGCGATCAGCATTTCGATCAGCTTGTCCACCACCGGATCTTTCAGACCCGCCAGATTGCGGCTGCCGATCCGGCCTGCCGCATCGCTGCCCCAGAAATTCCGCTGTTCATTGCCGGGGGACAAGGACTGCCCCCAGCTCCCAACGATCATGTCGTAATCGAATTTCTGTACGCGTTTTTGATATTGCGCCGAATCGACCGTTCGTACACGTACGTCTATGCCGAGGCGTTCAAGGTTTTTCTTGTGTGGCAACACAACCCGCTCAAACAACGGACTGACCAGCAGTATCTCGAAACGAAACTCCTGCCCGAATTTTCCGTGCTTCAGAATTCGGCTGTCGCGATCGAACCGCCATCCCGCATCCCGCAGCATTTTGGTGGCGATACGCAGATTCGCGCGAATGTTTCCGCTGCCGTCGGTCACCGGCGCCTCGTAGGCGGACTTGAACACCTGCGAGGGCAATTTGTCACGGAACTGGTCGAGCAGCTTCAGCTCTTCGCCTTTCGGCAAACCGGTCGACGCGAGTTCGGAATTGTCGAAGTAACTGTTCGTACGCGTATACTGGCCATAGAAAAGTGTCTTGTTCGACCACTCGAAATCGAACGCATAGGCCAGCGCCTGTCGAACCCGCGGATCTTGAAACAAGGGGCGGCGCAAATTGAAGACGAACCCCTGCATGCCGCTTGACCGATTATGCTTAAACTTCCGCTTGATAAGGTACCCGTTCTTGACTGCCGGAATGTCATATTCGGTCGCCCAAGCCTTCGACGAACTTTCGGAGTGGTAGTCGAACGCGCCGGATTTAAAGGCTTCACGCGAAACGGTCGCATCCCGGAAATACTCGAATCGCAGCGTGTCGAAATTGTATTCGCCACGCCGCACCGGATTCATCTCAGCCCAATAATCCTTTACCCGTTCGTAGACCACCTGCCGGTTCGCTTCGAAACTCTTGACCCGATACGGCCCACTACCGAGCGGCGGTTCAAGCGTGGTCTGGGTAAAGTCGCGTTTTTCCCAGTAGTGCTTCGGCAACACAGTCAGTTGTCCGACGATCAGCGGCAATTCACGGTTCTCACCCGGCTTGAACGTAAATTTCACACCGCGCGGACCCATCTTTTCAACTTTGGCGACACTACCATAGTAATAACGGTAGAACGGCGTGCCTTTCTCGACCAGCGTATTAAAGGTCCAGATAACATCTTCCACGGTGATCGGCTTGCCGTCGTGCCAGCGCGCCTTGGGGTTCAGGTGAAAGATGATCCAGGAGCGGTCCTGCGCCATTTCGACGGATTTCGCGATCAATCCGTACATGGAAAACGGCTCATCCGCTGAAGACGCCATCAAGGTGTCATAGATTAGTCCGAGACCGGCCGCGGTGCGCCCCTTGACGATGTATCCGTTAAAGGTATCAAACCCGCCGATCGACCCCAGTTTGACGTCGCCACCTTTCGGCGCATTTGGATTGACGTAATCGAAATGCTTAAAGCCCGGCGGATATTTGAGATCGCCGTGCATCGCGATGCCATGGCTGCGATAGACATCCGCCGCAAGGGCCGCCCCTGAATACAGGAACGCGAAAACGGCAAAAATCGCGGCGATGGGGTGTCTCATGCAAAGGGACTCCGCTTGTTTCGCTAGGGACCAGCATGGTCCCCGATCGACCGGTGATGTCAAATCAGAAATTTGTAAGGTTCGAAGGGCCCAGGAAGCAAGCTTTTCAGCCCCGCAGGATCGCAAGCGCTTCGCCATGCAGGGTCCGGTTGGCGGCCGCCAATACATGGCCGTCGGACTCGCGGGTCAGCGGCGCGCCGTCCCAATCGGTCACCACGCCGCCGGCGCCTTCGATTACCGGTACCAGCGCCATGAAATCGTAAATCTGCATGCACGCGTCGGTGATCAGGTCGATATGGCCGCTGGCGAGCAGGCCATACGCATAGCAATCGCCGCCGTAGCGGCTCTGCCGGACCTGCGCGATCAGCCCATCCACCTTTGCCCGGTCATCGCCATGGACGAACATGTCGGGGTGGGTCGCGTAGTGTCGCGCCGACGACAGACGCGCCGCCTCTTGGGTGTGTGCGGGTGCGCCGTTCAACGTGGTCGGTCGGCCGGCCGCGCCGATCCAGCGTTCGCCCAGGACCGGCTGATCGATGATGCCCAGGATCGGTGCGCCATCACGCATCACCGCGATCAGCGTGCCGAAGATCGGCATGCCGGTCACGAACGCCTTGGTCCCGTCGATCGGGTCGAGCACCCAGGCATATTCCGCGTCGGTCCGGACGAAGCCGTGTTCCTCGCCGAAAATGCCGTGTTCGGGATAGACCTGCTCGACCAAAACGCGCATCGCCGCTTCCGCCTCGCGGTCGGCGATCGTCACCGGGCTCGCGTCCTGCTTCGCCTCGACGTCGAGTTCCGTGCGAAAATAATGCCGGACGACCGGGCCGCTCGCCTCCGCCAGGCGTTCGGCCAGGGCGATAAAGGCGTCGGGGCATGCTTGTGTCATGAATGCGCCGCCCTTGGGGCGCGCCTTACGGCATCGGTTTCGGGTTGTCGCTCAACGACCGGAGATAGGCGATCAAATTGGCGCGGTCCTTCGCGCTCTTGAGGCCGGCGAAGGTCATCTTGGTGCCGCTGGCGTAGTCTTTCGGCTTGTACAGGAACTTATTGAGTTCTTCATAGCCCCAATCGGCGCTCAACCCTTTAAGCGCGCTGGAATAGCTGAACCCATCAATCGACGCGGGCTTGGATCCGACCGTGTTCCAGAGGTTCGGTCCGATCTTGTTGCTGCCGCCCTTGGTGAAGGTGTGACAGGACAGGCATTTTTTCGCGACCTTCTTCCCGCCTTCGACATCGGCCTTGGCCAGCATGGGCATGATTTCGCCGGGTCCGGCGGGTTTGGCGGCGGCATCCGTCACCGAGGCCACGCTGATTTCACCTTCGGCAATTGCATAGGCTTGCTTGGTGTCGGGCGCCCGGAGGAAGATCTGCTGGGAGATCAGTCCAACCCCCAAAGCAAGGATGCCGGCGCAAAGCAAGCTGGCGGCGATCTTGTTTACCAGAAGCGGGTCGTTCCCCATCGTCAAAACCCCGAGCGCAATTTCCGAACGCCATCACCAAAACCGCGCCCAGATGGCGTGTCCAAAGCGCGGTGCCGAGAAGCGGCTGGCGTAACCTATACCAATGGGCTGTAATGCCATAGCCAGCGCCGTCCCGCGCGGCAATATGACGCAGTAATTCCACCGCTTCAAACATCAAAAATCATCCGAAAACCACCGCGAACCACCCCATATGCCCCTACCGCGCCACCCCGTTATTCTGATCCCCGCCCGGCTCGCCTCGACCCGCCTGCCGGACAAACCGCTGGCGGATATTGCCGGCGAACCGATGATCGTACAGGTCTGGCGGCGGTCAATCGAAGCGGCGCTCGGCCGGGTCGTGGTCGCGGCGGCGGAACAGGTTATCGTCGACGCGGTTACCGCGGCCGGCGGCGAAGCCGTTCTGACCGATCCCGATCTGCCGTCCGGTTCGGACCGAATTCATGCGGCGTTGACCGCTATCGATCCGGACGGCGCCCATGACGCGATCATCAACGTGCAAGGCGACCTGCCGACCATCGAACCGGCGGCGATCCGGGCGGCGCTGGCGCCGCTCGACGACGCCGATGTGGACATCGCCACGATCGCGGCGGAAATCACCCGCGAGGAGGAGCGCGACAACCCTAATGTGGTCAAAGCCGTCATCAGCCTGACGGCGGGAGAACGGTGCGGCCGCGCGCTTTACTTTACCCGCGCCACGGCACCGTCCGGCGCCGGACCGCTCTATCACCATATCGGACTGTACGCCTACCGGCGGGCCGCCCTCGACCGGTTTGTCGCCCTGCCGCCGGGAATCCTCGAGATGCGCGAAAAACTCGAACAGTTGCGTGCACTCGAGGCGGGCATGCGGATCGACGTGGCGCTCGTTGACACGGTTCCGCTCGGTGTCGATACTCCGGCCGACCTTGAACGCGCCCGCGAAATACTCGCGCGCTAACACGAAAATCCAAACACGCGGTTCCTCATAAAATGGCGACCAACAACGATAACCTGATTGCCTTTCAAGGCCTTCCGGGCGCGTACTCCGATTTGGCCTGCCGTACCGTCTTTCCGGATATGGAAACCCTGCCGTGCAACGCGTTCGAGGATGTCTTCGCCGCGGTGCATGACGGCGCCGCGCGGCTTGCCATGATTCCGATCGAGAATTCGGTCGCCGGCCGCGTCGCCGACATCCATCACCTGTTGCCCAAATCCGACCTGCACATCATCGCCGAGCACTTCCAGCGGGTGAACCATCAACTGCTCGCCCTCAAAGGCGCGACCGTCGACGACGTGGCGACCGTGCACAGCCATGTGCATGCCCTGTCGCAGTGCCGCAACATCATTCGGGACCTTGGCGTTCAGCCGGTCGTGCATGCGGATACCGCCGGCGCCGCCAAGGAATTGGCCGAGAAGCGTGATAAATCCTTCGCGGCCATCGCGTCCACGCTCGCGGCGGAAATCTATGACCTCCAAATTCTGCGCACCAACATCGAGGACGAGGAACACAACACCACCCGCTTCATCATCATGGCGCGCGACCCGATCGACCCGGATCCCGAGGACGGCCTCGTGGTGACGTCATTTGTCTTTCGTGTGCGCAACGTCCCGGCGGCGCTGTACAAGGCGCTCGGCGGGTTCGCCACGAACGGGGTCAACATGACCAAGCTCGAATCCTACATGGTGCGCGGCCAATTCACCGCGACGCAGTTTTACGCCGATATCGAAGGCCACCCGGACCAGACCTCCGTGCGACTGGCGCTGGAGGAACTCGGCTTTTTCAGCCGCGAGGTCACGATATTAGGGGTCTATCCGGCATCGCCGCACCGCGGTACGGCGGCGGCGGACTAGAACGAGACCGCCCTACTCCTCGAGCCACTCGTCAATCAGACGGCGCGAAATCGAATCCCGCCGCGGCAGACGCAGCGTCGCGTCCTCCGGCGAATTACGCAGTTGGTCACGGGTGAACCAGCGCGCGCCGTCCTCCAATTCATGATAGTCGACCGTCAGGTCGAAGGTCGTCGCGCGTGAGGTAAACCCGAGCATGATATTCGCCGGGAACGGCCAGGGCTGCGAGGAATGGTAGATTGTGTCGGTAATTTCCAGCCCGACCTCCTCGAAAACCTCGCGCGCGACCGCGTCTTCCAGACTTTCGCCCGGCTCGACAAAGCCGGCCAGGATGGAATGCTGACCCGGCAGCATGTTGGCCTTGCGTCCCAGCACCACCCGGTCGCCGCCGTCATGAACCAGCATGATCACGGCCGGGTCGGTGCGCGGGAAACACAGCGTGCCGCAATCGGCGTTCGTACACCGCCGCACATGCCCGGCATCCTTGGTTTCCGTGGCGCTGCCGCAGACGCTGCAGAAGCGATGCCGCCCATGCCAGGTCATCATCGCCCGCGCATAGGACAGCAGCCCGCCTTCGCCCGGGCGCATAAATTGGCCGACCCGGCGCAGATCGGTGAACTCGCCATGGTCGCTCATCGGCGGATGTTCATGCGCGGACAGGTCGACGGCGAAATGCGGCACTTCCTCAACCAGCCCCAGAAAGACCACCAAGCTGGCTTCGGCGGCGATCGCCGCATCCATCGGCAGAATCACGCTTTCCGGCGCCTCGTCGCCGGATCGCACCAGACTGCGTGTCCGCCAAACCGGAATGAGCCGGCTTGCGGAGTCCCGCAGGCAGGCCTCGAGCCAATCATCGTCGCGCCGTAAATGTCCGGCGCGATCGATCTCGAAATCCGCATATATGTTAGGGCGTCGCATGGTCATGTGAGGCAAAATTGGCACGGTTGACCCGGCTGTGCAACTTCCTGCCCACGCGGTCGAGACTCTTGTTGGCAAGGGCGGGGCGCTGGCTGTTATATTGGGCGCGGAAGGCTGGCATGCGGACGAGTCCCTCGCCAACCCGGTCAGATCCGGAAGGAAGCAGCCGTAACGAGACAGGTTCGGGTTGCGTGTCCAGTCTTCCACCCGATAACGGGAGCCCGCAGCAAGACCCGCAGAGAGAGAAAAGTCCCGCCTCATGGCAACGGACACAGATGCCGACGTCTATCGCGTCCTCGCCCGGAAATACCGGCCGAGCACTTTCGACGAACTGATCGGCCAGGATGCCCTGGTCCGAACGCTTTCGAACGCCATCGAAAGCGGCCGGATCGCGCACGCCTATATGCTGACCGGGGTGCGCGGCGTCGGCAAAACGACGACGGCCCGCATCATCGCCCGCGCGCTCAACTGCGTGGGCGCGGACGGCGCCGGCGACATCACGATCGCGCCCTGCGGTGTCTGCGACCACTGCATCGCCATCGCCGAGGACCGGCATGTCGACGTCATGGAAATGGACGCGGCCAGCCGCACCGGGGTCGACGATATTCGGGAGCTGATCGATGGGGTGCGCTACCGTCCGGCCTCGGCCCGCTTCAAGGTCTATATTATCGACGAAGTCCACATGCTCTCGAAGAACGCCTTCAATGCGCTGCTCAAGACGCTGGAAGAGCCGCCTGAGCATGTCCGATTTATTTTCGCGACCACGGAAATTCGCAAGGTGCCGGTGACCGTTCTGTCCCGCTGCCAGCGGTTCGATTTGCGCCGCCTCGATACGGCGGAGCTGGCCCAACACTTCGAGGGTATTGCGGCGCGCGAGCAGGTTAAAACGGAGGAAGAAGCGATCCGCCTGATCGCCCGTGCCGCCGACGGCTCCGTGCGCGATGGTTTGTCGCTGCTGGACCAGGGAATAGCGCTTGGCGCCGGTACGGTCACCGCCGAGCAGGTTCGCGGCATGCTCGGCCTCGCCGATCGCACTGCCGTCTTCGACCTTTTCGACAAACTCATGGCCGGCGACATCAAAGCCGTCCTTGAGCAAATGCAGGCGCTGTACCGCGATGGGGCGGATCCGGTAGCAGTCGTGCAAGACCTGCTCGACGTCACCTATTGGATTACCCGGATCAAGATTGCACCGGAGGTCGCCGACGCCAATTACACGCCGGAGGTGGAGCGGACCCAGGGCGGTGAAATGGCCGCGAAGTTGAGCATGCCCGTATTGACGCGAACCTGGCAGATGCTGCTGCGCGGGCTGGAGGAAACACAACGCGCGCAGGCGCCGCTGCAGGCGGCCGAAATGGTGCTGGTTCGCCTCGCCTTTGCGACCGAGTTGCCGCCACCCGGTACGCTCGCGCGGCAAGGCGCGGCGCCAGCCGAGAACCCGGCACCATCGACGCCCGCCCCAATGGGCCCGTCCGGCGGCGGAGCGGCGCCGGCCAATGCCGGCGGACCGGTCGCCGCCATCGCCGAACAGGCTCCGGCCGCCGAATTAGAGAATGCGCCCGACCGGGCCGCCATGCCGCAAAGTTTTCGCGAGGCGGTCGAGCTGTTCGAAACCCAGCGCGAGGTCGGCGTTCGCGCGCAGCTTTACAACAACACGCATTTGGTTGGCTTCGAAAAGGGCCGCATCGAATTTCGCCCCAATCAACACGCACCGCGCGATCTCGCCAGCAATACCGCGAGCCTGCTCTCGAACTGGACCGGCGAGCGCTGGGTCGTGAGCGTTTCCCAGGAAACCGGCGATCCAACCCTTGCCGAGCAGGCGGCCGAGGAAGAACGGCGTCGCGTGGACGCGGCGGAGTCCCTGCCGCTGGTTCAGGCGGTAAAATCCGCCTTCCCCGGCGCCGCCATCCGTAAGGTCACGCCGCGCGCGCCGGACCAGATGGCTGGCCTCGAAGCCGCACCGGACGACATGTATGACGATGCCGCCGACGAAAACGCCCTCCTCGCCGACGAAAAGGAATAGTGAATGAAGAACCTCGGCCAACTCATGAAACAGGCTCAGGAAATGCAGGCCAAGATGGCCGAGATGCAGGAAAAGCTCGAATTCATCGAAGTCGACGGCAACGCCGGCGGCGGCATGGTCTCGATCACCTTGAACGGCAAGGGGGAGATTCGCCGTATCAAGATCGATCCCGCGCTGGCCAAGCCGGATGAGACGGAAATTTTGGAAGATTTGATCGTCGCCGCACATGGCGACGCCAAAACCAAGCTGGAAGCGAAGGTCCAAGAAGAGACATCCTCGCTGATGGGCGGCCTTCAACTGCCGCCGGGCTTCAAATTGCCGTTTTGAGCACGTACCGCGCATGACCGAAGTCGAACGCCTGATACAGCTCCTGGCGCGCCTGCCGGGGCTTGGCCCCCGTTCGGCACGGCGGGCCGCGCTGCATCTGCTCAAGAAGCGCGAAAGCCTGATGGAGCCGCTCACCCGATCGCTCGATCAGGTCGCGCGCACCGTGCAGACCTGTGCGATTTGCGGCAATCTGGATACCGCCGACCCCTGCGGAATTTGCCTGGACCAAAAGCGGGACCCCGCGTTGATTTGTGTCCTGGAGGAAGTCGCCGATCTGTGGGCGCTGGAACGGACCGGGTCCTTCAAGGGGCGCTATCATGTTCTCGGCGGCCACCTGTCCGCCCTCGACGGGATTGGGCCGGAAGACCTCAATATCGGAACGCTGGTGGACCGTGCCGCCGAGGCGGCGGTCACGGAAGTCATCCTGGCGACAAATCTCACGGTGGACGGCCAGACCACGGCGCACTACCTGGCCGAAAGGCTGGCCCCGACCGGCGTGGCTGTCACGCGGCTGGCGCACGGCGTGCCCGTCGGCGGTGAGCTCGACTACCTGGACGACGGCACGCTGACGGCGGAGCTGCGCGCGCGGCGGACGGTGCAGGACTGAAACGGTTACTCTTCATATCCATGCTCGGCGCGCCGGGCCGCTACGACCCGACGCTCTATGCCGGTCAACCCGGCGGCGATGACGAAGTTCATTGGTTCCGGCTGTGCCTGCGCGGCCTGGCGCTGGAAGACCGGGTCGATCTGCGCGGCGTCGCGGTCTGCCGGGGATCGCCGCTACCCGAGACAGAGGATGCCGATGCGGTCATCATCGGCGGCAGTTGGCATTCGGTCCACGAAGGCCTCCCGTGGCAACGTGCCACCGTGCGATGGCTCGATGGGTATCGGCGGACCGGCCGCCCGCTACTGGCGATTTGCGGTGGCCATCAGCTTGTTGCGGTCATGCTGGGCGGCCGGGTCGCGCCGTTGGACGGCGGGCCCTGCGCCGGCAGCCACGCCGTTCAGCTGACCGCCGCCAGCCGCCGGCACGCCCTGTTCGAGGGCTACGCGACGTCACCATCGTTCCATTTCGCCAATTACGATCAGGTGACGGAAGCGCCGCCGGGCGCGGTTGCCCTGGCGTGGACCGACCGAATTCCCTTTGCCGCCGTCGATTTCAGCGGCAACTGGTACGGGGTGCAGTTTCATCCCGAGGCGACGCACACCAACCTTGCGACGTCCTGGCGCGACGAGAATCCCGCCCTGGCGCAAACCTACCGGCGCTTGCCGGGAGCGACAAAATTGATCGCCAATTTCCTCGTCGGCGCGGCGATGATCGAATAATCTATCTTCGGAAGTAGAATAATAGCCGCTCTGACCAAAGGGGCGGGGAAAGACGTATCCATGGCGCCAACGCTAACAACCTCATCATGCCTTCGCCGGCCTATCCTTTTAACGGTCCTCGCCGTCCTGATCGCCGCAACCGGCCCGGCAGTGGCGCAGCAGCCGGAACAGACGGTTTCGCAGGCATCGCGCACGCGGCTCGATTTGACGATCTATAACGGCAACCTCGCGCTGATACAGGATCAGCGCCGTGTGAAGCTGAAAAAGGGCGTCAACCATCTCGCCCTGTCCGGCGTCAGCCCCTCGATGCAACCGGCGACCGCCGCGGTAACGGCGCGGGCGAAACAGCCGGTCACCTTGATCGAGCAAACATTTGCATTCGATCTGTTGACGCCGGAAGCGCTGCTCAAACATTCGGTGGGACGCAAGGTCCGGATCATCAAGACGCATCCGACCACCGGTAAGGAAAGCCAGGTCACCGCAACCGTGTTGAGTACGCGTAACGGCGTGGTCCTGAAAATCGGCGACAATATCGAAACCGGCATTCCCGGGCGCCTGGCATTCAATTCATTGCCCAAAACGCTGCGCGAACGCCCGACGCTTCTGGCATCCCTGCGCAGCAAGGCAGCAACGACCGCGCGCGTCGATATTCGCTATCTGACCAGCGGCATCACCTGGCAGGCGGACTACATTGCCGAACTGAATGCGCAAGAAACCGCGATCGCGCTGCAGGGTGTCGCCACGATCACCAACAATAGCGGCGTTTCCTATAAAAAAGCGGCGCTGCGCCTCGTTGCAGGGCAAGTCAACCGGCGCCAGGTCCCCACCCGACCGAATGTGCGCGCATTGGCCGCCAAACCCGCAGCCACGGTCGCCGGCCGCGCCGCTCCACAGCAGGTTTCCGATTTGCACTTCTATCCGGTTGACCGGCAAGCCTCGATCGGCGACCGAGAGACCAAGCAAATTACCTTGTTCCGGGCCCCCAACGTGCCGGTCACCAAGGAATACCGTATCCTCGGCGATGGTACGTTCTATACACGACGGTTCGGCAACGCGTTGGTCGTCAACGCGGAAACCATCCTACGATTCAAGAACGTTAAATCCGGCGGTATTGGGCTGCCGATGCCGGCGGGTACGGTTCGGGTCTACAGTGGCGCACGCAAGGCGGCGACGATTTTCCTCGGCGAAGACGGCCTGCCGCATACCGCCAACGGCGAAGAGATCGAGCTGAAACTCGGGCGCGCCTTCGATATCACGGCAACCCGCAGACAGAAGGATTTCCGCAAGCAGGGGCTGCCGAAGAACACCTATGAAGCCGTTCAGGAAATTGAGGTGCGCAATGCCACTGAAAATCCGGTCGCGGTGGTTTTGGAAGAGCGGATTCCAGGCGACTGGACAATCGTCTCCAGCTCGGCAAAACACAAAAAACCGGCATCGGATCGCGCGGAGTGGCGCATAACCGTGCCGGCGCAAGGCAAGACGGTCCTCAGCTACAAGGCGCGCGTTCAGCTCTAGCGGCGGCCCGTCAATCGCCTTCCAGCGCGGCGGCACGACCGGTCGGCAGCTCGGTCACGGTGTCGTCCTCATCGTCGCTGAGATCGACTTCCTGGATTCGCACGGTGCGTTTCTGAACCTTTTCCGTCGAAATGCGAATTTGCCGTAAATCCGCTTCCGCTTGCCCAAAATGGCGCAGCAGATTGTCGACCCGACCGTCGAGGCGCCCCACATCACCGCTCAAGGCAATCACTTCTTTCTGGATCAGGCCTGCTTGTTCTCGCATCTGTGCGTCCTTCAGCACCGCGCGAATGGTGTTCAGCGTCGCCATGAGCGTCGTCGGCGAAACGATATACACATGCGCCCGATGGGATTTCTCAACCACTTCGGGCAACTCCGCATGCAGCTCCGCATACACCGCCTCGGAGGGCAGGAACATAAGTGCGGAATCCGCGGTTTCCCCCGGCAAGATGTACTTGCCCGCTATATCGTTGACGTGTTTCAGGACATCCGCGGCAAAGGCGCGGCGGGCAACGGCTCGATCCGCCGAGGTTTCCGCCTTGCGCAACAGATGAAAACTTTCGAGCGGGAATTTCGCGTCGATCGCGATGGGTCCCGGCGGGTTCGGCAGCGTCAGAAGGCAATCGACCCGGGTCTTGTTGCTCAGCGTCACCTGAAAGGCATAGGCCGACGGCGGCAATGCGTTGCGCACCTGGTCGGAGAGCTGGCTCTCGCCAAATACGCCCCGGGACTGCTTGTTGGACAACACCTCCTGGAGGCTCACCACATCCGCGGATAGCTTGGTGATGTTTTCCTGCGCTTTGCCGATGATAGCCAGCCGCTCCTTCAGGTCACCCATCGTATTGGCACTGTCGATCGACTGCTTTTGCAGCGAATCGCCGATTCGCCGGCTGACATCCGCCAACCGTTCATCCAATGTCTTGGATAGGGCTCTTTCCTGAATTTGCAGACGTTCACCAACCATGTTTTGCCCGGTTGCCACCGCATCGGCCAATTGGCTGAGCCGATCGGCGAGGACGGCCTGTGCTTCGGCCAAACGACGGCTCGTATCGTCATCGGAGCGGCGGCGCGACAGAAAGGCCGCGATGGCGGCAAGCAACGCCACCAAACACGCGGCGCCAACGAGCAAGAGCTGCGGATCGAGTTCCGTCATAAGTTCTGTCAATGGGGCGTGACCTCCGGGTTAACCCTATCATGAGGCTGATCTACTACACCCTTGGCCTTGACGCCATGCAAGCTTGCCCATACCTAGCTCTATATGGACAGCGCCACAGACCGAAGCAGACATGGCCGAACTACCGATCATTACCGCACCCGACCCCAGGCTCAAAGCGAAATGCGAGCCAGTGGAGGCCGTTGACGACACCATCGCGAAGTTGATGGACGACATGCTGGATACCATGTACCTGGCGCCGGGGATCGGCCTTGCCGCGCCGCAGGTGGGCGTGATGAAACGCGTGATCGTTGTGGATATTTCGCCGAAGGACGGGCCCCGGGAACCGATGCGAATGGCCAATCCGGAAATCGTCTGGCAGGCCGAGGAACGGGTAACCTATGAAGAAGGGTGCCTATCGCTGCCCGAACAGTACGCGGATGTGGAACGGGCCGCGAAAGTGCGCGTCCGCTATATCAACGAAGAAAACGCACCTTGCGAAATTGAAGTCGAAGGATTGCTCGCGACCTGCATCCAGCATGAAATGGACCATTTGGACGGCATTATCTTCGTCGACCACATTTCTGCCCTGAAACGGCGCATGATTTTGCGCAAGCTTGCGAAAGCGAAAAAATTGAACGCTATGGCGGGCGATTGATGCAGCGCAGATAGGAAGGCGGCTATGGCTTTGCGCATCGCCTTCATGGGAACACCTGATTTTGCGGTTCCGGCCCTCCATGCCCTGCGCCAAGCCGGTCATGAGATTGCCGCCGTCTATTGCCAGCCGCCCCGGCCCGCGGGCAGGGGCCAGCGGCAACGCCCGTGTCCGGTTCAGGCCTGGGCCGAGGATCACGGCGTGTCGGTGCAAACCCCGGTCTCCTTGAAAGCACCGGCCGCCCAGCAGACATTCCGGGATCTCGTCCTCGACGCTGCCGTGGTCGCCGCCTACGGCCTGATCCTGCCGAAGCCTATCCTCGAAGCGCCGCGGCTCGGGTGCCTCAACATTCATGCCTCGCTGCTGCCGAGATGGCGCGGGGCCGCGCCGATCCATCGCGCCCTGCTGGCTGGCGATCGCGAGACCGGCATTTGCATCATGCAAATGGACGAAGGGCTCGACACCGGTCCGGTCCTGCTTGCCGAGCGGCTCGCCATCACCGCCGACATGACGGCGGCGGTGCTGCACGATGCGCTGTCGGCGCTAGGCGCAAAACTCATCGTCGAAGCTCTGCAGGGACTCGCCGACGGCACGCTCGAGGCCACGCCGCAACCGGAGCAGGGCGTGACCTATGCGGCGAAGCTCACCCGGGAAGAAGGCCGTCTCGACTGGACCGAGAGCGCCGCCGCACTGGAGCGCAGGATCCGCGCCTTCACACCGTGGCCCGGCGCCTGGTGCGAGGTGGCGGGCGCGCGTGTCAAACTGCTGGCGGCGCAGGTGGTCGACGGCGACGGCGACCCCGGAACCGTGCTGGACAACGCGCTGACCATCGCCTGCGGCGAGCGGGCCTTGCGCCCGTTACGCCTGCAGCGCGAGGGACGGAAGGATATGGATGCCGAGACATTCTTGCGCGGCTTTCCCCTGCCAAAAGGAAGCCGGCTCACATGACGCGCTGGCGCCTCACGGTCGAGTATGATGGCGGCCCGTTTGTCGGGTGGCAGCGTCAGGAAAATGGCCCCTCCGTCCAAGCTGCGCTGGAAGGCGCGATCGGGGCCTTCAGCGGCGAGCAGGCCACGATTTTCGGCGCCGGCCGCACCGATTCGGGGGTGCACGCGTTGGGACAGGTCGCGCATTTCGATCTGACCAAAGCCGCGGACAGCAACACCGTGCGCGACGCGATCAATTTTCACCTGAAACCCGACCCCATTGCCGTACTGGAAACCGAAGCGGTTTCGGACGATTTTCACGCGCGATTCTCCGCGACGCGTCGGTACTACCGGTATCGCATCTTGAACCGGCGTGCGCCGGCCACGCTCACCGCGGGCCGCGTCTGGCACGTGGTTCCGCCGCTCGACCCGAAGGCAATGGCCAAGGCGGCCCGGTACCTGGTGGGCCGTCATGACTTCACCAGCTTTCGCGCGGCGGCATGCCAGGCCGATTCGCCGGTAAAGACGCTGGATACCTTGGAAATTGAGAGCCATGGCGACGAAATCTGGATCATCGCCAGTGCACAATCCTTTCTTCACCATCAGGTCCGCAACATTGCCGGCACGCTGAAATTGGTGGGAGAGGGCAAGTGGACCGCGGCCCGGGTCGCAACGGCGCTAGCCGCCCGCGACCGGCAAGAAGCCGGTCCGACGGCACCTCCGGGCGGGCTGTATCTGATGCAGGTCGACTACTGAAGCCGCTTCATCCGATCCGGATTACTTCAGCAACGTGGCGCGCAGGAGGTGGATAAGCAGGTCCAGCGCCGTCATCGTAATCAGCAATCCAACACCGGTCGACGCGCTGACCCGCAAGACCACCCGGATGATGAAAAGGTCATACGTCAGGACGATAAAGAAAACGGCGACGCCAAGGATTTGAATGACCGGCTCCGCGACCAAGCCAGTTGCCGAGAGGAAAACAATTCCAAACAACAGGAGATATTGCGGGCCCACCGCCCAGTTGCGCGCCGCTATATATCGGCAATATTCGTCGTCGCGCTGGATGACCGGCGCGATATACGCCATGACGAGCGGCCACGCCGCCCAAACAACGATAAAAGTTGTAAAATCAACCCATAGGAGCCGGACCATGCCGATGTCCGGCGGCGTGGCGGAGCCGGCCAGAACGGAAAACACATGCATCGGCAAAACGATCAGGGCGCAGAAGAAGGACTTCATCGCACCGGACGGAGAGCCGTCGAGCAGCTTCACCGCGGCCCTGTCGCGCAGGAACAAACGCCAGGCCGCGTAGAGCCCGTTGGTTGCCTCTTGCACGGTGATCATGATGGTATCCGTCAGGGACGGCTGAAAAAGCCGTCCAATATCAATTCATAGATATCGGTCAATTGCCGAATGTCGTCGACCCGGCAGCGCTCGTCGATCTTGTGCATGGTCTGGCTCACCAAACCGAATTCGGCGACAGGACAATGGTCCTTGATGAAACGGGCGTCGGACGTCCCCCCGGTGGTGCTCAATTCAGGCCGACGGCCGGTAATCCGATGGGCGCTGTCGCCGATCAACGTACTGAGCTGGCCAGGTGGAAATACGAAAGATTCCCCGCTGACCCGAATCTTGAGATCGTAGTGCTCCGCACCGCCCGCAGCTTCGTCGAGCGTGGTGCGCAACCAGTCCGACAACGACGCCGAACTATGCATGTCATTGAACCGGATGTTGAAGCGCGCCTCCGCAGTGCCGGGTATGACGTTTTCGGTCGGATTGCCGATGTCGATGCTAGTGATCTGCAGGCTGGACGGCTGGAAATGCTCGTTGCCCTTGTCGATTGGCTCCTTGGTCAAAGCTCCAAGCATGGTAACCAACCGGTGCGCCGCATTGTCCGCCAAGTGCGGATAGGCGACGTGTCCTTGCGCGCCGTGCACGGTCAGGATGCTGTTCATGCTGCCGCGCCGGCCGATTTTCATCATATCGCCCATCTTTTCCGGATTGGTCGGCTCACCGACCAGACAGAGGTCGATCGTCTCGTCGCGCGCCGCCAGCCAATCGAGAACCTTGCGGGTGCCGTTGATCGCCGGCCCCTCTTCGTCGCCGGTAATCAGGAAACTGATCGAGCCGGGCAAATCCCCCTTCGCCAGGATGCGTTGCGCCGCGACCGTAAAGGCGGCGATCGCCCCTTTCATGTCGACCGCGCCGCGGCCGTGCAGGTAACCGTCTCGAATTTCACCCTCGAACGGGCCGACCGACCAGTCGGCTTCGGCCCCCGGCGGCACCACGTCGGTGTGGCCGGCGAAACAGAAATTCGGCGACTGCGTCCCCACCCGTGCATAGAGGTTGTCCACATCGGGCGTATCTTCATCGGAAAACACACAGCGATGGCAGGTGAAACCGAGCCCTTCGAGTGTTTCCTGCAACCGGTCGAGCGCACCGCCCTCGGCCGGCGTCACGCTCGGACAGCGGATCAGGTCACGGGCGAATTCGACCGCGTCGAGCAAAGCGGATCAGTCCCGCAACAATTCGTTGATCGACGTCTTGGCCCGGGTGCCTTCGTCGACGCGCTTGAGGATGACCGCGCAATACAGGTTTGGCCCCGGCCTGCCGTCGGCCAGCGGCAACCCCGGCAAGCTTCCCGGTACCACGACCGAATAGGCGGGCACACGGCCACGAATGATCTCGCCGGTTTCGCGATCGACGATTTTTGTCGATTGGCCAATGAAGACGCCCATGGACAGCACAGCGCCCGTTTCGACGATCACGCCCTCGACAACTTCGCTGCGCGCGCCGATGAAGCAGTTATCCTCGACGATCACCGGATCCGCTTGTAGTGGCTCCAGCACGCCACCGATGCCGACACCGCCCGATAGGTGGCAGTTATCGCCGATCTGCGCGCAGGACCCGACCGTGGCCCAGGTATCCACCATCGTGTTGGCGCCGACGCGCGCGCCAAGATTGACGAAGCTCGGCATTAGCACCGCGCCCGGCGCGATATAGGCCGAGCGCCGCACCACGCAGTTCGGCACGCTGCGAAATCCGGCTTCCTTGAAATCCTTTTCGCTCCATCCCGCCGTCTTGGCCGGCACCTTGTCCCACCACGCCGACCCGTCGGGGCCGCCGCTTTGCGCCCACATGTCATTAAGCCGGAAGGAGAGCAGTACGGCCTTTTTGAGCCATTGATTAACGAACCAGCCATCCGGTCCTTTTTCGGCAACGCGGGCCTGACCGCTGTCGAGCAGGTCCAGCGCGGACTCGATGGCGTCCCGCACCGCGCCTGTGGTGGCCGAACTTATCGAGTCACGGTCTTCCCAGGCGGCATCGACCGCTGATTGCAGATCTGTCTGGCTCATGGGCACTACCTGTTTTTTTCATATTTTCCGAGGAATTCGGGCCGACTTTGAGGAAGAAGGTATGGGGTGTCAAGCACGCCCCCAAGCGTCGGGTCACCGCCACCGGACGCCGTCCGATTGACACTCTATTTTGCGCCGGGTGACTCCGAGATTGCCCGATCGATCAACGCGCCGGCAGCGATCTTCGCGACTTTCGCCGCATGGCTTCGATCCTGCGATACCTGCGCCGTTACGATTGCGCCTTCAAGCAGAAGCGCCAGTTCTTCGGCCAGAAGGGTGCCGCCGGAAATCTCCGCTTGCATGCAAAGCTCAAGAATATACCCCCGCATCAGCGCCTTGAATTCCTTGCACACCTGACGGATCGGCGTGTCGACGTCCGAGTACTCGCCGATCGCATTGATGAACATGCAACCGTAAAAGCCGCTTCGGCCGAACCAGGCTTCGGCGACGTCGAATACCGCCAACAGGCGTTCGCGGGGCGCATCCGCCTGTTCTTCGACCTGGCGCATGAAGCTGTTCCGGAACAGGCCATCGTATTTCCGCAAGGCAGCGAGGATCAGCTCTTCTTTTGACCGGAAATGCCGGTACAGCGTTTTCTTGGAGACGCCCGAACACTTCAAAATCGTGTCGATGCCGGTGGCGTGAAAGCCGTGCTCGGCGAACAAACGAATTGCCGTGTCGATCAGGTGCTCGCGTCGTTCAGATGTGACCATGGATTTCTCTCAAAATAGATACCAATTAGTATCTTTTGTATTGGCTAGATTAGCAAGAATTTCATTGTATTGAGCTCTACAGATAACCTTTCTCACGGTTTTGTGAAGGATATTTGCGATTTTCCCTAGACTCGCCACTTGAATAAAGAGACCGATCGGTATACTTAGAATATCGAAAAGGAGACAGATCTGTTTCCTTCTACGTTCCCTCAACCCCGAAAGGAATATCGACATGCCCCGCATCAATCCCGTTGACCCGGCAACCGCGACCGGCGCCGCCAAAGAGCTACTGGACGGCGTCAAAGCCGCGATTGGTGTCGTCCCGAACATCTTCGCGACGTTCGTACAATCGCCCAAGGTGCTCGAAGGATACCTCGCCCTCAACAGCGCGCTCGGCCAAGGCCTGCTTGACCCACAATTGCGCGAACAGATCGCGTTGACGGTGGCTGGCGCCAATAATTGCGATTATTGCGCCTCGGCCCATACCGTCATGGGCAAGGGCGCCGGCGTGGATGAGCAGGAACTCGGCCGCAACCTTCACGGTCAGTCGAATGATAGTGCGACCCACATTGTCTTGAAATTCGTCCGCAAGGTGGTCGAGCAGCGGGGCCGGGTTGGCGACGCCGACGTCGGCACGTTGCGGGCCGCCAACTTCAGCGACGGCGAGATCGTGGAGATCGTAACCCATATCGGCGTCAACCTCTTCACCAACTACTTCAACCATATCGTGGCGACCGACATCGACTTTCCGGTCGTCGAAACGGCCGCGGTCCCTCTCGCCGCATAGGCCTCCCCCCGGATCGACCGGTCGCGGCATCGCGGCCGGCACCCACGACCCGTATGCGCAACCGGTCGATCCACCCGCGGCCTCGACAGACGCACGACCCAACGCTCGACCGCTAAATCTTAGAGCCCACGAAACGGCAGTCAGACGGAGGAAACCGATCATGGCACTGCACCAAGCACGAACGGCCACCGAGCCCCGTCACCACATC
>CAYYBI010000434.1:0-3447 GCA_964469835.1 uncultured Rhodospirillaceae bacterium | reverse complement strand
AGTGGAAGAGGATGAGCGTCGGAAAGGTGAGGGCGATCGCGACCCAGAGACCCTGGCGCACGACGCGGCGCAAGGTGCGGGGCTTGCGCGCGCCATAGGCCTGTGCCGCCAAGGCCGCGGTCGCGGTCACGACGCCGTTGTACGCGACATAGGCGAGGAAGAATACCATCATGCTCAGGGATGCGCCGGCAAGTGCATCGGCGCCGAGCCGGCCGATCATCGCCGTGTCGGTAATCAACATGGACACCCAGGCGAACTGGGTCAGCACAATTGGCGTGGCAAGCTGCGCCATTTCACGCAGCTCGATGCGCCATAGGGCGATGGTCTCTCCGGTTTTCAGCGCGCGGCTCGCGCCGTTTCTCTGCATCGTCTCAATCCGTATCGGAAAGTGTCGTCCCAAAACCAAAAGGGCGGATCCGAAATCCGCCCTTTGCCCATCGCCGAATATATCGGTCCTCGCTAAAGACGGTTTCTGTCACTCCAACCGACATTCCGCAAATGGTTCCTGTGTCTAACGCTCCCAAATTTGGATGAGGTCCGATACCGCCGTCAGGCTTTGGGCCTCAAAACTGGTAGCTGATTGAAAGACCGCCGGTGAGTTGATTTTTGCTGCCGCCGTCCTGGACAACCGGGCTGTCGCCCGCATCGCCTGTCAGACGATCATATCTCAGGATTGCACCGACGACCCAGTTCTTGGTGATGTCGTAACCACTGGACAGCGAGAGTGTCATATTCTTGAGGCCTGCATCGGCGTTGAAAGTCTTCTTGCCCGAGGCCGCGGACTGGCCGCCATCGATGCTGAAAAACTCGTCCATATAGTTGTCCGATGCAAAGGTTGCACCGACATAAGCCCTCAACCAGGATTTCTCGAAGGGGAGCTTGATTTCGGTGCCCACATCGAGCAAAAAACCGTCGTGACCGCCGGCAAACTCCTGACGGCCTTCGGCTTTCAATCTGACCCGCTTGAAGACCCTGTAATCGACGAAACCGCCAGCCAACCAGCCGCTGTCGACGTCGCCCAATCCGTCCAGATTGTCGTTGTCGTCTTCGTCGCGCCCGGCTGCTCTTGAGACAATGGCACCGATGCGCAACTTGTCGTGCTTGTACTGCACACGCAAGTTCTTGCCCTGCACTATGACGATATCACGCCAGGAGATCTTGTAGTTCGGTGCAAAGGCGAACTCGTAATCTTTCGAGCCTTCATATTCCGGCTTGAAACCGACCAGAACACCCAGCATGAAACTCCAGTTGGAATCCTCTGCCTTTTTCGAATCGCCATCGAACCCCAGTGTCTCCTGCAGATCGTCATCGAGATCCGAGAAGATGACAATGTCCTCAACGATGTCTTCATCCGCGACCGCCGGACTAGCCAATATGCAGCAAAACACAGCAAGCAGTGGGGTCAGTGCAAGTGCGACGTGGCAAGCAAGGCGAAGCTTGCGTTTGGTTCGGCATATTTCCTGCGATAACCACATTTCCCTCCCAACCGCGATAGCCAACTTTCTACCCGACATTTCCCAGATGAACCCCGGTTTGTGAGGAGACAGTAGTTTGGATTGCCGGCCGAGCCAATTTTGAGGGCGGTGCGGGACGGTATTCGCCTGGAATGAGTGGGAATTGGCGTGAGCACCGCGACCCCAGATCGCTGATGGCGTCGTTTGTGGTCTGCAAGGCGCACCTCTCCCGTTGTCTGTTGCAGCATCGGCATCAGGCTTCCCCTCGCGCTGGTGCTGGCGGCGCCCGGAGTTGAGCTATCAGCCACAGGTTTTCGTCAAACAGGCCCTTCGCCACCGCAACCTCGGCGATCTGGAACGTGACGTACCGGCCGTGGCCGACGATCCTGGCTCCAATCTTCACCAGCTTTCGCCGCAACGAGGTCAGCGACCCGTACTTGACCGCCTCCGGTAAAGCCAGGATGCGCCTGAAGGTGGCGAGATTGTAGGCCAACGTATGAAGTTGAAGTCGAACCTCGTTGTTGCGGAACCTCATGCACGACAGCCGGGTCCACACACTCGCGTTCTTGCCTTCCTTGATGTGCTGCTCGGCCGTGCGCGCTGATTGTAGAAGGCGACGACACGATTGGCCCGCCGGATCCGTCATCGGTCTCGCCTCGAAATGCATTCAACGCATTGGTTATCATGGAATAATCAGTGAAAATTCGCATTAATTAGTGGAGGCATCCGGGAAATGCGGGGCCAAATGCGCCAAACACGTGCGGCCGGAATCCCGGTAGCGGACGCATCGCCGCGCCGTGTGAGAGGATCATTTGGGACGGTCCGCTCATGGCGCCGGGTATAGCGCCATGAGCGGAAGAAGAGAAGCGGGGAATCCGACCATGGGGATACCGCGAATGGTCCGGTCGATTTCTTAGTCGTCGCCCGATGCGGCCGTGTCCCAGTTGAATTTCAAGGGTTTCTTGTCGAGGAAACGCTGAACCGCCTCATGATGGTATTCGGAATTGTGCGCCACCGATTGCGCGAAACATTCCATCTCGCCAAGCGCGCGGAAATCCAGGTGGAGCGATTGGTTCAGGATGTTCTTCGAAAGGCCGATCGCCTGCCGCGAGGCGTGTTTGAACCGCGCGGCCAGTTCCATCGCCGCGTCCATCAGGGTCTCCGCCTCGTGGATCGAATAGACGATGCCCAGCTCCTTCGCTTCTTCCGCATCGATCGAACGGGCGGAAAACACCAACTCCTTTGCCTTCTGCAATCCGACAATACGCGGCAACAGGAAGAAGCCGCCGACATCCGGCACCAGGCCGATCCGGCCGAATACCTGGCAAAACTTTGCGCGCGGCGAGGCGAGGACAAAATCGGCCGCCAGGGCGAGGTTGTTGCCTGCGCCGTAGGCCGGCCCGTCGACCGCGGCGATTACCGGCAATTCGAGGCTGACCAGTTCATGCAGCCATACATAAATGTTTTGGATGCGCCGCCGGCTCTTATAGGGGTCGGACTTTTCCGAGATGCCGCTCAGATCGCCGCCGGCGCAAAAGGCGCCGCCCGCGCCGGTGAGAATTGCTGCCGTCAGCGCCTCGTCATTTCGCATCGTCATCACGACTTCAGAAAGTTCTTCGCGCATCGGGATGTCGAGCGCGTTGCGTTTTTCCGGCCGGTTCATGGTGACCACCGCGACCGTGTCGCGGACTTCATATGTGAGTGTGTCGTACCCCATTGCGGGTTCTCCCCTGTCAGAACGTGTTTCGGTTGGCGCTTTACGTCCGGCGAAAAATACGCAATTGGCTGGGGCGGTACAAATCGGTACAAATCGGTGCAGGCGGGACAGCGCCGGCATCGCCGGTTAAATCGGTGTGAGCGGAGCGTGCAGGGTGGCATCCGGGGTCAGGATACCGCCGCGATCACCAATCTCGATACTGCCCCAGCGTTGCTCATAACAGGGCGGCAGGGGGCGTCCGTCGGGCGGGCAAAGCCACAGCCGCAACAGGTGGCG
>CAYYBI010000433.1:0-2954 GCA_964469835.1 uncultured Rhodospirillaceae bacterium | reverse complement strand
ATGCGGCGATGCGTTGCCCGTTTCAGCAAGGCGATTTTCCAGGCCCGGTCAAATACGGCTACGCCGTGGCTGGCGAAACCGCGGACGGCCAGCGGGTCTTCTGTCTGCATCCGCACCAAACCCGGTTCGCCGTTCCGGCGTCGGCCTTGCTGCCGATCCCGGATACGGTGCCGACGCGGCGGGCGGTGCTGGCCGCCAATATGGAGACCGCGGTTAATGCGCTGTGGGACGGTGCGCCCCGGCTTGGCGATCGCATCGCGGTGGTTGGGGCCGGCGTTGTCGGCTGTCTTGTCGCCGCCCTTGCGGCGCGTCATCCCGCGACACAGGTCGAGGTGATCGACGTCAACGCGGCGCGGCGTCGCGTCGTCGAGGCGCTCGGGGCGGCGTTCGCGGACCCGGATACCGCCACGGCCGAGGTGGATTTGGTGTTCCATGCGAGCGGCAGCGCGGCCGGGCTGGACACGGCCTTGCGGCTGGCGCGATTCGAAGCCACGGTGCTCGAGATGAGCTGGTACGGCGACCAGTCGGTCGCCGCCGCGCTCGGCGAGGATTTTCATTCCCGCCGGCTCACCCTGAAATCCAGTCAGGTCGGCGCGGTGGCGGCGGCGCGGCGCGGCCGCTACAGCCGCCGTGACCGGCTGGCGTTGTCGTTGTCGTTGCTGGCCGATCCGGCATTCGATTGCCTGATTACCGGCGAGAGCCCCTTCGAGGAATTGCCCGAGACCATGGCCCGGCTTGCCGAGGCGCCAGGGGACACGTTATGCCATGTCGTGACCTACCAATGAACGGATAGGCGAACGCCGCCATGTATAGCGTCTGCATCGTTGATACCATGATGGTCGCGCACAGCCTGCGCGGGGAAATATTCGGACCGGCGCAGCGGCTGCACGGCGCGACCTATGTCGTCGAAGTGACCCTCTACCGCGATGAGCTGGATGTCCATGGCATCGTCGCCGATATCGGGCGGGCCCGGCATTTGCTGGCCGAGGTGATCGAAGCCTTCGCCTATCGGAATCTGGACGATCTGCCGGAATTCGATGGCCGCAATACCACCACTGAAATGCTCGCGCGGGAAATCTTCGACCGCTACCGGGCCGGCCTTTGCGCGGGCCGGCTCGGCAGTGATGCGGCATCGACGGTCTCCGCGCTCGATGTCACGCTGCGCGAGACTCCGAATGCCTGGGCGTCCTACCGGGGCGCGGTGCGGGAGGAGTCGCCGGATCCGGCCGACGAGCCCGAGTGACTGCGCCGCCGGTTGATCTCCATTTCGTGCATCCGGGCCCGGTCACGCGGCGGACCGGCGGCACGATTTACGACTGCCGAATGGCCGATACGCTGCGCGCCGCGGGACGCACCGTAGTTCTGCACGAACTCGACGGCGATTTCCCGCACTGCGGCGCGGCCACGGAAGACGCCGCCGGCCGGCTTCTCGCCGGGTTTCCCGACAGCGCGCGGGTGGTGATCGACGGCCTGGCGCTGCCGGCGTTCCGGTCCTCGCTGGCGGAGCATGCCGGGCGGCTGCGATTCTCGGCGCTGGTCCATCATCCCCTGGCTGATGAAACCGGGCTTGATGCGGTCGAACGAGGCCGGTTGTTCGATACCGAACGGCAGGCACTGCGCCATGCGTGCGCCGTCATCGTGCCGAGCGCGGCGATGGCCGGCCGTCTCGCCGAATTCGATGTGCAGCCCGAGCGACTCTGCGTCGTGCCGCCGGGCACCGATCCGGCATTGCGGGCGGGCGGTGGCGGTATGGATCGGCTGTCGCTGCTCTGCGTCGCCTCGATCACCCCGCGCAAGGGGCATCTTACATTGCTTGCCGCCTTGGAACGGTGCCGCGACCTCGACTGGCAGCTTACCTGCGCCGGCCCGACGGCGCTGGATCCGGCGTGCTTGGACCAGGTGCAAGCCGCCGTTGCACTGCATCGCCTCGGCGACCGGGTGGTGTTCACGGGACCGCGCACCGGCCACGCTCTCGAGGCGTTGTATGACGGGGCCGACCTGTTCGTGCTGGCCTCGGCCTATGAAGGCTACGGCATGGCCTTCGCCGAGGCGATGGCGCGGGGTCTTCCGGTGGTCGCGAGCGGCGCCGGCGCGGTCGCCGAGACGGTGCCGGAAGCGGCCGGAATCCTGGTGCCGGTCGGGGATGTGGGTGCGCTGGCGGCCGCCTTGCGCCGGGTCATGGCCGATCCGGCGGTTCGCCGCGCCAAGGCCGATGCCGCCTGGGCAGCGGGACAGGCCCTGCCGGATTGGCCGGGGGCGGCCCGGCGGTTTGCGGCCGTGCTGGGACTTGAATAGGTGACGGGGTTTGACGCCGGATGGCTCAGGCTTCGCGAACCCTACGATCATCGGGCGCGCTCGGCAGAACTGGCGCGCCAATTCGCCGTCGCGCTGCCCGCGTCGCCGCGGCTGATCGATCTTGCCGCCGGCACCGGCTCCAATGCGCGGTACCTGCAGGGCGTCGGCCGCCGTCGTGCGGCTTGGCTGCTGGTCGATTCCGACACGGCCCTGTTCGGCGCCGCGCAAGAATGGGCCACGGGCCGGGTCCGCCGCCGCGCGCTCGACCTGGCGTGCCGGTTTGCCGCGCTCGATCTCGGTGCCGTCGACGGCATCACCGCGGCCGCGTTTTGCGATCTTGTCTCGGCCGCCTGGCTTGAGGCTTTCGCCGCGCGCGCGGCGCGGTTCCGTTTGCCGATTTTAATCGCCTTGACGGTCGACGGCCGGCTCGACCTGCTCCCCGGAGATCCCGCAGACGCAGCCGTGCTTGCCCGCTTCCGCCGGCATCAGCGGCGCGACAAGGGGTTCGGACCGGCGCTCGGCGGCGCCGCACCGCACCGGCTGTGCGCGGCGCTACGCCGGCGCGGATATCGCGTGGTCACGCGCCGAAGCGACTGGCGGCTTGCCGGGCCGGATGCGCCGATTTTGCGGCCGCTCATTGACGGGATGGCGGCGGCCGC
>CAYYBI010000432.1:0-4609 GCA_964469835.1 uncultured Rhodospirillaceae bacterium | reverse complement strand
ACCAGGAAGAGCAATTCCGGCGCTGGACGACCCACCTCGACCCGAATTGCGATTGGCGTGGAAAGACGTTTCTGGATGTCGGTTGCGGCGCCGGCCGCAACAGCTTCTGGCCGATGACCTACGGCGCCGCGGGTGGTTTGGCGATCGATGTGGATGAGCGCTCGCTCGCCGCCGCCCGCAAGAATCTAAATCAGTTCCCGGCGGTGGAAATCCAATACGCCAGCGCCTACGACATTCCGGCAAGCGACCAATTCGACATCGTCTACAGCATCGGCGTCATCCATCATTTGGACGATCCGCAGCGGGCGTTGCGCAACATGGTGAAGGCCGCCAAACCCGGCGGCAAAGTGCTGATCTGGGTCTATGGCTACGAGAATATGGAATTCTACGTCAAGGTCCTCAATCCAATCAGAAACGCGCTCTTCAGCAAAATGCCGCTCGGTTTGCTGCACGGTTTGGCGCATTTGCCGACAACCGCGTTGTGGCTCCTGCTACGGCTGGGATTCACGCCGATAGAGTATTTAAAGCTACTCCGCACATTTCCCTATAAACACCTGCACCACATAATTTTCGATCAGATGCTGCCAAAGATCGCGAATTATTGGACGCGCAATGAAGTCAAGACGTTGATGGAGGATAGCGCGCTCCGCGATGTCCGCCTTGACTGGGTCAATGAGATGTCGTGGTCCGCGATAGGAACCAAGGCGGTCGACTGAAAATGACCGACGCCGCCCCGCAGTTCGGCAACGCACACCCCCTTCGCAAATCTGTCGCCCTAAGTGGAAACAGCTGGGTGGTGGCGCTTTTCTATGCGGTCCTGATTGGCCTGGCATTGCTGCCGATCTTGTCCGTCACCGTACCGCCGCTGGTCGACTACCCCAATCACCTTGCTCGCATGCACATCCTGAGCGCGTGGGAAAACAGCCCGGCGTTGCAGGCGAATTATGATTTGAACTGGCGCCTTCAACCCAATTTGGCGATGGATATCCTGGTTCCGTTCATGGCCAGAATAATGCCCATCTATGACGCGGGGCGCCTCTTCGTTGCCGCAACCATGCTGATCATTCTCGCGGCGCCGCTTTGCCTGCGCTGGGTGCTTTATCGCCAGATCGGGATTTTCCCGGTGCTTCTGTTTCTGCTTCTTTTCAATCATATTCTGCATTGGGGTTTCCTGAATTACCTGTTCACCGCAGGGTTGGCGGTGCTCGCCTTCAGCGGCTGGATCGCCACCCGCGCACACCCGCCGTGGTCTCGCGCCGCGCTGTTCTCGGTCATATCGCTCATTTTGTATTTCGGGCACCTGATGGGATTGTTCGTGTTCGGGCTGCTCGTGCTCGGTTACGAACTGCAGTTCGCGTGGCGCCGCGGATGGCGACACGAGAATACGCTGATGGATTGGATCATAAACGCCGGTCAATTCGTTGTACCCGGCGTTTTGTTCATTCAGTGGGCAATCACCAACAATTCGACCCATAAGGCGATCACCGCCTATGGCAACCTCTTCAGCAAGATGAACGTACTCCTCTCACCGGTTCATTTCGGCATGCCGGGGCTCGATGTCTTAACTGCATTGTTTTTGGGATGGTTAATAGTCTACTGCCGGGGACACAAAAATGTCTCCCTCGCGGCGGACCTGAAAGTGCCGCTTCTGCTGTTGGTTGCTGCCGCGGTCGTCATGCCGACGATGCTATCGGACGTGTGGGGCGCGGATTTGCGTTTGCCAACGATCATTGCCTGTATCCTGGTCGCCGGTACCCGGTTCAACGAAGAAGGCAGCGGGCCGGTGGGATTAATAACATCCATCGCGGTGGTCCTGTTTTCGGCTCGGATTCTGTTCGTCATGAACCTTTGGCACGGCGTCGAACGCAACTACGAGGAATTCAAACAGGCGGTCAGTTCGATTCCCCCCGGCGCTGCGGCTTTTGCGATCGGTGACAATTCCGACGCATCGAAACATCTCAGGCCGTATCACGCCGCCATGTATTGGCACATGGCGACCCTCGCCGTTATCGAACGATCCCTTTTCATCCCGACGCTGTTCACGGGGCACACCTCGGTCCGGGCGTCATCGAAACGCCTGTCCCTGGATTCACCAAACGGCACCCCGGTCGCTCGATCCGTCTTCGCGGGATCCGCCGACCCGGAAAATTCGCCATACGAACAGGGATACCAGATTTCACGCTACAACCGGCTTTTCTGGATCGGCTGGCCCGATACATTCGACTACGTCATATCGGTGCGATTCGATAATACCGAGAACCCCGACGATGAAAGGTTGGACCGAATACATCAGGGCTCCTATTTCGATTTGTACAAGGTGGTGAAGCCCTGACAGCCGTCGATTAACGGACGCTAAAGTATTTTTCGGTAACGTGAAATTGCAATGAACCGGCGCCAATTTCGCCGCGTTCCCATAGTCCGGGCGCGGCACTGGAACAGTACCCAACGCGCCGAATACTGAAAGCCCGAGTCTAGGATGCGATCCGGAACGCCCTACAAGGAACTCTTTCCAACCTTCACGGACAGGGCAAACCTGCCGATCTATTACCTGATTGCGGTTTTGGTCGGCTACGCAATTCTGTCCCGCTGCCTCTACGACCCCAATCTGCCGCATTTCGGCGGTTTCCGCTTTATCCCGGCCTACATCATCGTCGGCGCGATCGCGTTCAGCGGCATAAATATCTCCTATGCCGGCGCTACCCTGTCCTTTCGGATCCTGGTTCGCGCCATCATCAGTTTCGCCCTGTTCTATGTGGTGGCCAGTCATTTCTCCGTTTCGGATGCCCTCGTCGCCGACCGGCCCTTCGCGAATTTCGAGCTCAACCAGGCTTGGATCATTGCGGCGGTTTGCGGCGTGGCCGGCTATTTCCGGCCAAGTTTCGCGATCGTCACGCTGCAATACATCGTATGGCAGAAAAGGCAGCTATCGGAAGTCTTCGGCCTGGCCGTTGATTGGCTGGATTACTTCACACTGATCGAGACCGGCATGGTCCTCATCGTCGGTTACCTGATCTATCGCGGTTTCCGATTGGTCGTGAATATCGATCAAACGACGGACGCGAATTCTTCCCATTCCGCCGACGGAACGGCGAAGAGCATGGTGCTCAATCCCGTGGACATGCTCGTGATCCTCGCGGTCGCGCTGCATTTCGGGAACTATTTTTATGCCGGGCTGATCAAAGCCTATATCGGTTCCGACCCGACATTCTGGTTTCGCGAAAACCCCACGCCATTTCTGACGCTGGCGGCGCTTGAATCGAAGGTCTTGCCCCTGTCGTTCAGCAACGGCCTTACCGCCTTCGCCTATGAAACGATGGACAAGATCTATCCCATCACCAATCTCGCGACCATCGTCATTCAACTCGCCGCACTCTTTGCGGTCATCCGCATCCGTTGGGCCATCTATGCCACGCTGGCCTACGACGCCCTTCACCTCACCATTTTCGTTCTGACAGGCATATTCTTCTGGAAGTTCATCCTCCTGAACCTGGCCATCGTGGCGGCGCTGGCGACTATGCGGACGAAGACAATGTCCGTCGCGCTTCAATCCTTCCTCTGCTTCGTCGTGGTCATCTCGCCCTTCGTGTTCCACATATTCCCGTCATACGCATGGCTGGATTCGCGCTCGATGAATGTGGTCCGCCTCTATGCCGTGACCGATGACGGACGAGAGGTGCAGGTTCCTTCCAATTATTTCCTCGGCCTTTCCGTGACCTTCACACAGCATCGTCTCGTCTGGCCGGAGAAAGGTCCCGTCACCACCGAAAGCTGGGGCGTGTCGAAGAGCATGGACGAAATGCGCAAAGGCCTGTCCTGCGAGTGGGGACACGAGACGGGCGATCTGCCGACCGCCAACCTGTATTATCCGAAAGAGCAAATATCGCGCTTGATCCGCCGTTATCACGGACAGGCGCTTACCATGCTGGATGCCAACGGCCGGTTTGAATACGACATTTATCCGCACCATATCTTTTCCATGCCTTGGTTCTTCGAAGAGTTCAGAAAGTTGGATAAGCGTCGAATCAAAGCGTATCGTTACGAGAGCGAAACCCTGTGCCTCGACTTCAAGGACGGGAAAACGCAACACCGGCGTCTGTGGTATGGAACCTTCGATATCCCCCTCCTCTAAAGCGCCGGCAGCTTGGCTGGTCTATGACGGCGAGTGTCCGTTCTGTTCCGCCTATATCAAATTCCTGCGTTTTCGCGAGAGCGCCGGTGCGGTTGAACTGATCGACGCCCGCGGCGGCGGCCCGCTGGTCGACGAAATCGTCGCCGCCGGGTTCGACCTCGACGAGGGCATGGTGCTGAAAATGGGTGGGCGCCTTTATCATGGCGACGATTGCATTCACGCGCTGGCGCTGATGAGCGGCGGCTCGACACTGTTCAACAGGGCGAACGCCTGGATCTTCAAATCCCCTGCCCGTGCCCGCGTGCTGTATCCGATACTCCGCGCCGGACGAAACGCCGTGTTACGTCTGCTTGGGCGGCGCAAATTGTCGCTCGGCACCGAAGACGTACCGGCCGGCCCGCAATAGACCGATCGATCGTCAGTCGGTCTGTTTCCAGTAACTGTCCTTCAACGCGATCTTGCCGTCCCGAATGGCATAGA
>CAYYBI010000431.1:0-9462 GCA_964469835.1 uncultured Rhodospirillaceae bacterium | reverse complement strand
GCGTTGGACAAGGAAGTCCAGAACTTCGCCTTCGTTGTCGACCGTACGCCAGAGCCAGTAGCGTGTTCCGCGGATGATCACGGCCATCTCATCCAGATGCCAGTAATCGCTGGGCCTTGGCCGCACCCGTTTCAGCTTCGCGGCAACGACCGAGCCAAACTTCAAAAACCACCGGCGTACCGTTTCATACGACACATCCAGACCTCGTTCTGCGAACATCTCCTCTACGTCACGGAAGCTGAGCGTGAACCTGGCGTACAGCCAGACGGAGTTTCTGATCACATCGGGCGGAAAACGATGTCGCTTGAATGAGAGTTGGCGCATCGCCAACCCTATAGAGTTTGAACACGCAAGTTAACGTGACAGTGCCTCAATTTGCCGTAGACGGTGACGAGGTTCATATTAACATATCATGAAAAATTCAGACTTATGCCAAGGTGCCACCCGTAAACTTGCCGAACACGCGGCGGCATTGACATATGACATGTTGCCGGAAGAACTGGTTGCGCTGACCAAGCGATGCATCCTCGACACGTTAGGCGTCACGTTGGGTGCAAGCCGCCTTTCGCCGGAGGGACAAACCCTCGCCGACTATGTACGTGGCATCGGCGGCAAGGCGGAAAGCACCGTCATGGGGTTCGGTTTTAAGGCGCCGGCCGGTGCGGCCGTGTTTGTCAATGGCAGCCTCGGCCATATGCTGGATTATGACGATGTCGCGAAAACCGGCCATTTGAGCATTGTGACGATTCCGGTTGCATTAGCCTTGGCCGAACGGCAAGGGGGCATCGACGGGAAAGACTTAATTACCTCGGTCGCCGCCGGCATGGATGTCATGACCCGACTTAGCGGCGCGATCACGATTCCGCAATGGATATCAAACGAAGGCTGGTTTGCCACGCAACTGCTTGGCTATATCGCCGGCGCCGCAACGGCGGGTCATGTGCTCGGCCTTAACGCAGACCAAATGGAAAATGCATTTGGCAATGCGTTCACGCAAACCGCCGGCAGCCGACAAATGGCCGTCGATGAATCGACAGATTTGCGCGCTATGCAGGCGGGATTTTGCGGGCAAGGCGCGGTGCTCGCGGCCGATTTGGCGCAAAGGGGCATTATCGGCTCCAAGGCGATTATCGAAGGAAAGTACGGCTTTTTCAAAACCTATGTGCGGGATGAGAACCCGGATTGGCAGGCGCTTGTCGGTGATTTGGGCACTCGCTTTCCCGTACTTCAGGCTCATGGCTTTAAGGTATGGCCGCATTGCGCGCACATTCGGCCGTGCACCGCCGCCATTTTACAGTTACGCCGCGACGGCGTTGCCCCAGAAGCGGTAGATAGCATCGACATCATCGGCGGCAGCCAAGCAACGCAATTGCTGTCCACACCAATTGAAGCCAAGCGCCGGCCGCAGGCGGCAATCGACGCTAAATACAGCGTCCCGTTTACATCCGCGGTTGCAATGACGAACGGCAGCGTCACCTTGCGTGATTACACGCCTGAAGGGTTAAACAATCCGGCGGTGTTGGCTATGGCAAACCGGATCCGATACAGGCCGGACACGACGTCGAACTCGCTCATGCCGACGGTCGAGGTGCGACTCAAAAATGGCGACACGCGTTCGTGTCAGGTACATAGCGTTCCCGGCGATGCGGACGAGCCTGTTGGCTGGACGGAAATCGACGCAAAGTTTCGGGATTGCATTTCCTTCGTTGAGTTGGATACGGGCAACGTGGATCTTATTGTCGAAAGCATCGCCGGCCTGGAAAATATGGCCGACGCGACCAACCTTTTAAAAAGATTGAATTAGGTCAATGCCGTGGCCGGGCAGTGTCAGAGCAAAATTTTTGAATACTTGAGGTGCCGCCGAACCGCTCGGACCGACGCGGAATAATCTTGAGAAATCGATGGCGGCAAAAAACGACTCTGACGTTCGAGTAAAGTAATCAAATTTACTCTGACAACGCCCCCGCCAGAGTAACGATGTTTGGCGACAAGCGGAAATTCAAGCCAGGTTACGCATGGTTTCCTTGACGGCGCGACGAACCGTGTGCGGGAATATACGGCCTGCACAGGGGTGGACGATTGAGGGATCCAAAAGTGAATTTGAGAGATTTAGAGAAGGCGGACGTCGTCGTTGTTGGCGCCGGCAACGCAGCATTGTGTGCGGCGCTGGCGGCCAAGGATGCCGGCGCCGATCCGATTGTTCTGGAAACGGCGCCCGAATCCGAACGCGGTGGCAATACCTTCTTCGTCGCTGGTTCCTCACGATGGGTGTTCAACAATATCGACGAAATTCAGGAGGTGCTCGACCTTTCCGAGGAGGAGCTAAAAACCGTCGATTTTGGGACCTATACGCGTGAGGATTATTTGGAAGATATGGGCCGCCTTACCCAGTATCGCTGCGATCCGGACCTGACAGAAATTTTGGTTGACCGTTCACGCAGCACGCTCGTGTGGATGAAGTCGAAGGGAGTAAAATTTGCGCCCATGTATAAGGGGCAATCGCAGAAAATTGACGGGTGCATCAAATTCTTTGGCGGACAGGTTTGCATGTTCTGGGGAGGCGGACCCGAATTGACCGCTGCATTGTTCAAGGCGGCAGCCGAGCACGACATTCCCGTCCTGTACGAAACGACTGCGCTCGCATTGAATAGCAAGGGCGGCAGGGTCCGAGGAGTCGTGGCGGAACAGCACGGCGAAGAACAGGAAATACGCGCCAAGGCCATTGTTCTTGCGTGTGGCGGGTTCGAGTCCAATGCGGAGATGCGGGCGCGCTATCTCGGGCCTGGCTACGACTTAGCGAAGGTACGTGGAACGCAGCATAATAACGGGCGCGGCATTGCGATGGCACTCGACGCTGGTGCCATGCCGTGGGGCAATTGGTCCGGTGCGCACGCCGTAGGGTGGGATCTCAACGCGCCGCCGTTCGGCGACCGAGTTGTGGGCGATGGTTTTCAGAAGCACAGTTACATATTCTCGATAATGGTGAACGCGAATGGTGAGCGCTTCGTGGATGAAGGCGCCGATTTCCGTAATTTCACATACGCGAAATACGGACACGTGGTGCAGCAGCAGCCCGGCATGTTTGCTTGGCAGGTGTTCGATCAAAAGGTCGAGCACTTGTTGCGCGACGAATACCGCATCCGACAGGTGACCAAAGTCACGGCGGACAGCTTGGAAGACCTGGCTTCTAAACTCGAAGGGGTTGATGCCGCGCGCTTTCTTGAGACGGTGAGCGAATACAATGCAGCGGTGCAGCAGGAGGTGCCGTTCAACCCGGTCATCAAGGATGGTCGCGCAACCAAGGGTCTCGCCGTCGCCAAGTCCAACTGGGCCAACACCATCGACACGCCGCCGTTTCAGGCCTATGCGGTCACATGCGGCCTTACCTTTACCTTCGGCGGCGTAAGGATCGGTAACGATGCTGGTGTGGTGCACCGGTCAGGCAAGATGATTCCGGGCCTTTACGCAGCCGGGGAATTGGTCGGCGGACTTTTCTACTTCAACTACCCGAGCGGATCCGGCCTTGTTGCCGGTGCGGTTTTCGGGCGAATTGCCGGTGCCAGCGCTGCAAAATGCGCGCTCAATGCGGAGTAGCGCTTGTTATGAAACTTGCCCAGATCGGCTTTGGTGGGATCGGAAATACAGTCGCGGCTTGCCTTGCCGCTAATGAGACCGTTCGCTATGTGGCAATTGCCGCCCGCCCGAAGCAGAGGGAGGACGTCCGCAATTTGTTGGGCGATGTCACCTGTGTCGATACACCGTCAGAGCTTTTGGCGTGCGATCCGGATCTCGTCATTGAATGCGCAAGCCACGTTGCGTTGCACCAATATGCAGAACCGGTTCTCGTCTCGGGCATCGACTTGATTGCTGTCTCGGTTGGGACGCTGGCGGACAGGACTTATCGCGAGGGCATCTTGGCGGCAGCGGCGCGGAGCGGGGCGCGGCTTGAAATACCGTCTGGTGCAATTGGCGGCGTGGACGTGGTAGCTGCAGCGCGGCATGCAGGATTGGCCCGCGTCACGTATATAACGCGCAAAGCCCCATCCTTATGGAAGGGGACGGCGGCCGCGAATATGGTCGACCTCGCCAGGATTTCCGAGCCCGTACTTTTCTTTGACGATACGGCAGAACGCGCTGCGGTGCTCTTCTCGGACAAAGCGAATGTGACTGCGACACTCGCTCTCGCGGGTCTCGGCTTCGAGAAGACCCGAGTCCAGTTTTGGGTCGACCACGACTATGTCCGAAGCACACATCAGATTGAGCTGGAAGCCGCTACGGGAACGATGACCGTTGAGCTCGCCAATACAGTGAGTCCCGCCGACAAAAAATCCTCTTGGCTTACCGCAATGAGCATCGTGCAGGCGGTTCGCAATCGATACGCCGTTTTGCGATTTGTCTGAGCGAGAGCTCGCGCCTACGTGGTCTCCTCAGCCGGCATTGTCACGTTAACTCATTTGGACACAGGTGATTTCGTTACAAATTTGGCGTCATGCGGCTAGCGTTGCATGTGACCATGCTTCGAAAGACTGGGCGCGAAGTTGTTTGTAAGTGGGCCGGCTGAGTAGGTGACGTTGGTGATAGAAAGTGTTGTAGGTGGCGGCATGGCAGTGTCAGAGCAAAACTTTGAATACTTAAGGTAGCCGTCGAACCGCTCTGATCCATCCGTAGAAATCTTGCAAAATCAATGCGTGCGAAATACGACTCTGACGTTCGGCCAAAGTATTCAATTTTGCTCTGACAATGCCAAAAACACTCTCCTCCTTAGTTCAACGATTATGTCCAACTAGTGCTGACGGGATACACGTGCTTCCACCGCCACGGCGCCATCAGTCCGCTGCCCAAATTCGGCGGGCTCCACCATGCCTATATCCGGATCTGAATTTTGGTAGGGACAGGCTTTGTCGCCCCTGGCGCAAGGGTTCCCATATTCGCTGCGACGCTCATGACGTCACCTCACCGCCCCTTCCAATTCGGTGCACGCTTCTCCTTGAAGGCCAGTAGCCCTTCGCGCGCATCCTCGCTCGCGTAGATGTCATCGCAAAGCTTGCGGCCTATCTTGAGGCTTTCGTGGATTGACATGCCGATCGTGCGGACCGAGCCCTCCTTGATCGCGCGCACTGAAAGCGGCGCGTTCGTCATGATTTTTTCGGCCCAGCCTTCGGCGGCCGACATCAGCTTCCCGTGCGGCACGACCTCGTGTACGAGGTTCATCTGCAGCGCATCATCCGGATAAATGAAGTCGCCGGTCAGCAGGTAACGGAGCGCAAGCGTATGCGGCAGCTGCTCGGTCAACAGCAACGGGCCGCTGATCGACGAAATTCCACGCTTAACCTGCGGCCAGCCCATGAAGGACTTCTCCGACATGACGCGAACATCCGACAGAAGCGCCAGACCGGCGCCCTGCGCCAGACATGCACCGTTCATCGCAGCAATTACCGGCTTGTAGACCTCCCGCATTTTCAGATAGAGCGCGTCGTTGGGCTGGGCTCCGCCCTTGCTGTCGATACTCGTAAGCTTTTCCTTGAGGTCGGCGCCGGCCGAAAAAGCCGGGTCCGTACCGGTCAGAATGACAACCCAGATATCCGGATTCTCCTGAACCTCGGTCAGGCAGTCCATGAATTCGGCGCGCAGTGGCATGTTCAGTGCGTTGCGCGCCTCCGGCCGGTCAAGTGTGATACGGGCGATACGGTCGGACACCTCGAATTTCACGGTCTTTTTCGCACCGGTCTGGCCGGCTTCCGTTTGCTGAACGCTCATGATTTGCAGACTCCTGTCTCTAGGATTGAAATCTCTGTCCCGTAACCGCCTGGCGGATTTGCGCCACGCGAATTACGCCCGGCGTCATCAAGAAACGACTCGAAAGGCCACCCGTATTCGAATTACGTTGGGATGGCGGGCAGCATAACGGTATGATGACATAGGGCCGTGCCGGCCCGCAATCCAGAGCAAACCAACCGCTTCCCACAAACGTGCCAACGCTTCGAAAAATATCCAATCCCCTTCTGTCGCGCCTCGCCGTACGCCTGCGCAAACAGAAGCAGTTCAACCTGAGCGAACCCGACAGCAAGCGGGTCCTGGGCGAATTCGGTATCGCCGTCCCCCGCTCCGTGACGGTTCACGGCCGGGCGGATGCGGAGAAGGCGTTCGACACCCTCTCGCCACCCTTCGCAATTAAGGCTGTCGCACCCGCGCTCGTGCACAAGAGCGATGCGGGCGGAGTCAAGCTAGGTCTGCACACAAAGGAATCGGTTATATCGGCCATCGCGGATATTTGCCGGACGACGGAAGAGAATGGTGTCTCACCCGACGCCTACCTGATCGAGGAAATGGCGCCGGCCGGCCACGAAGTCGTCATTGGCGGGCTGGACGACCCGCAATTCGGTCCCGTGATCATGGTCGGGCTCGGCGGCGTCTTCGTCGAGATTTTCGCGGACGTCGCCTTTCGCATTTGCCCAATCGATGCGCGGGACGCGCGGTCGATGGTCTCCGAACTCAAGGCTGCGGCCATCCTGCGCGGCGCACGCGGCGGCATCATCGCTTCGGAAGACGCGCTAATCGACACAATGCTGCGCATCGGCGGCGAAGAAGGGCTGCTGCTCCGCCATCGCGCGGATATCGCGGCGCTCGATATAAACCCACTGATCGTTTCAAGCGACAGCGCGGTCGCCGCGGATGCACATATCGTTATTCGTGAAACGACCATAACATCTGACGACGAGACCGCACCGCTTCGGGACCCTTCCTTAGTATGCGACCATTTCCGTCCCCTCTTCCGGCCGCGCAGCATCGCTGTGATCGGGCTATCGGCCACGCGGCGCAACCGATCCAACACCGTCATGGATCAATTGCGGGAATACGGCTTCGATCCGGCGAAATTGTATCCGATTCATCCGAGCGCACCGGAGATCGACGGCCTGAAGGCGTATGCCTCTCTCGCCGACACGCCGGAGATCGTGGACTATGCCTACGTCGCCATTCGGGCCGAGGCGATACCTCCGCTATTGGCTGAAGCGAAAGGCCGGGCCCATTTCGCACATATCATCGCCAGCGGCTTCGCCGAATCCGGAGAGCACGGCTTGCAGAAACAATTGGCGGCGGCGGCGCGCAGCTCGGGTATCCGTGTGCTCGGCCCGAACTGCAATGGCGGGCATGCGCCGCGCGGCCTGCTTACCTTCTGTTATGACGCGCACCCCGACGAAGGATCCGTCGGAGTCCTGTTGCAGAGCGGCGGACTCGGGATCGATACGATCCGCCGGGGCAACAATCGCGGGCTCCGTTACAGCGGCGTCATGACCATCGGAAACTGTGCCGATGTAAACCCGAACGATTTGCTCGAATTCTACCTTGCAGACCCCGAAACACGCGTCGTCGGCATGTACCTGGAAGGGGTATCGGACGGTCGCCGGATGATCCGGTTGTTGCGCGAACGGCGCAATGGAAAACCGGTCGTCGTTCTCAAGGGCGGACGAACGGAAGACGGCCGCGCCGCCGCGATGTCGCATACCGGAACGCTTGCCGGCGACGACAGGCTATGGGAGGCCGTTTCCCAACAAACCGGTGTGATCCTTGCCGAAACACTCGACGAATTCCTCGACAAACTTCTCGCTCTTCAATGTCTCGAACCAAACCGGAAAACGCCGACGGAGCGGACCTTGCTGCTTGGCAACGGCGGCGGGACAAGCGTCCTGGGCGTGGATACGTTCGCTCGGGAGGGGCTCCGCGTCGTTCCGTTTCGTGACGCGACCATTGAAAAGCTCCGGGGATTGGGGCTCGCGCCCGGCGCCACTTACACGAACCCGGTCGATCTTCCGCGCCCGGTCCTGGTCGGGAATGAAGGCCGCGACGTTGAGCAGATATTCGATATGGCTTTCGAAGACGACGTGCCCCATGCGGTGGTCCTCCACATCAACTTATCGGTCTTCGTCAGCCTTTCGGACCCGGGCGATTCGCCGCTCATGAACCTCCTGAACGCCGCAGAAAACGTCCGGCAGCGCAATCCCGGCGTGGCCCATTTCGTGCTCGTGCTTCGATCCGACGGCAACTTCGAATACGAGAAAGCGAAGGCGTATTACCGCGCTATCGCCCTCGAACGGGGAATTCCCACCTACGACGAAATCCCGGCCGCCGCCTCGGGCCTCGCAGCGATCGCCCACCATGAACGTTATCTGCTGGATGATGCATCCTGACGGCAGTGTCAGAGCAAGATACTGAATCCCTGAGGTAACCGTCGAACCGCTCGGGTCGTTCCGGGGAAACCTTGAGAATTAGATGGTGACGTAATACGACTCTGACGAGCGGGCAAAGTAAGCGAATTTTCTCTGACAACGCCAGCCGGTATGATAATGAGCGGGAACATCAGCGACACTGCACCACTCCTGGAACTGGCGGCATTCGCCAGCGGAACCAGTGTCGATCGCCTTCCTGAGCGAACCAAGGAGAAGGCGCGGGCGTGCCTGCTCTACGGTATCGCCGTTGCGCTGGCCTCGACCAAGGCTGAGGAGCCCGCATGCGTGGCGCGGTTTCTCGACCGTCGCGCTGCGACAGGCGGCGCGCGACGCATTTTCGATGGAAAACCGACACCGGCGGGGGAAGCGGCGCTTGCAAACGCCGTCCTGTTTCATCTGCGCGTACAGGACGACGCCCATGCCTGTGGGCATTTCGGCGCCGTTGTATTGCCAGCGGCGCTCGCTGTTGCCGAGGAAGGCGGCGCGTCTGGCGCGGCGCTGCTCGCTGCCGTGGTCGCCGGTTATGAAACGGCACTCAGGGTTGGACGCGATCACGGCGAAGCGATCAGCCGACGTGGATTCCGCACGACGCCGGTATACGGCGTTTTCGGTGCCGCCGCGGCAGCGGGCCGCCTGTTCGGTTTCGAAGCGCCTCGCATGGCGAACGCCTTGTCGCTCGCAGCGAATTTCGCCGGGGGACTGCGCGCCTTTGTTGCCTCCGGCACCAGCGAATACGCCATCGAGGCCGGGTTCGCGGCACGCAACGGCATCGACGCAGCCGGATTGGCCGGCGAAGGCATGGCGGCCACAGTCAATGTGCTCGATGGGGATGCCGGATTCTTCAGCGCCTTCGCGGATAATGATGCTTCCTACGGCCGGCGGCTGACAGCGGATCTCGGCGAAATATTCGAAATGGACACCATTACCTACAAGCCCTACCCGATCTGCCAATTCCACCGGGGCATCGTGCGCGGCCTCGCTGCGTTGCGCCGGCCAGCCGAAGGCTCCGCGCGGCACTGTCAGACCAAACTGAACCAGTCTGTGAAGGGTTCGGGCCTCAGGCGTTCAGGTTGCCAGCTGACGCCACTCGGCCAGGGCGGCGGAGCGGTTCTGCTTGAAGATATCGCGGCGATTTAGGTGGCGGTCTCGATTGAAGTGGTTGTGGATCGAGGCATGAACAGCTGCGAATTTCTGAAGGGTCTTGATGTCCCTGAACTTCGCCATTGCGCCCTCTCGT
>CAYYBI010000430.1:0-6256 GCA_964469835.1 uncultured Rhodospirillaceae bacterium | reverse complement strand
TCTGCGAGACCTTCGCCCCGGCGCGGGATGTCCAGTTGATTCTGCAGAAGCCTCTCCGGCGAGAAAGTGCCGCTGAGGGTCAATCGCCGACAGTACAGACCGATCAGAAGGTGCTGTACGACGATAGGCTGCAACGCACCGATCAGCAACATTGCCGGGACAAGGGTGATCGCCAGCAGAACGCCGCGGATAGTTCCTGCGTCCAAGCCGCCGAATTTGTCGGACATGGAATCGGCGACCAATCCACTTGAGATTGCCCAAGCGCCTGCCAGGATTGCGGCCAGCAGGGTCAGGTACAGCAAGTAGACCAGGCAGAGTTCCAACCCTTTTAAGGTCGAAACAAACCGGAGTTCGTCGAACACCGTGCGGCTGGCGAAATAACGCATTTCCGTGGCGCGATACCAGAATTGCGACACAAGGAATAGGAAAATTCCTGCGGGTACAAGCTGCCAATGTGTCAAATATCCGAGGAGAAGGCGCGGATTCTCGGGAATCTGGCTCCAATCGATCGGTCCCGCGCCGGCCTGTGCAATGCCGGCCAGTACGATCGGCGCGAAGACAAGGGCCAATCCGGTCCAGGGCAGGATCCAGGCCAGATACAATGGGCCGGCGCCGCCCTCGAAATGGAAACTTTCACTCCCGAACAGCGCGTTATTGATCTTGTATCCTTGCAGGGAACGCCGCATCAGCGGATAGGCGAGCCCAAGCGTGAGCAATGTGATGGCGCTCCACATCATGGCGAGCAGTGCATACAGAATTGCGGAGCCGCCTTGAGCGCCGCGAATTCCGCGCCATGTGGTCCGGGACAAACGGTAGCGCTGCGCGCGGTAGACGGCGATCTGGATCAGGAAATAAAACAGCAGGGCGTACGCCGCCTGCACGATGGCGGCGGTTTCGAGACTATGACCCACGGCAAATTGGGTGAGAAATTCGAAGGCGATACCGATCGGCGCCAGAATTGCCAAGACGATCAGAAAGCCTATGAAAAGTTCTTTGCCGGTGCCGGTATATTCGAGGCGATCGCTAAGAAAAGAGACGCGGGAAAGGAAATAGCGGCGAACCCGCGTCTTGGCCCAAAACCGGTAGAGTCCGAGGGTGAGCAGGTTGAGCACGAGGTTCACCATGACAATCGGGAAGAGTTCCCGCACGCCGCCGTCATAATTCGTCGACTCCTTGACCATCATCCGCGCACTGGGCCGCGCGGCGGCGCTCACATGGGCGCGGGCGGCGTCGCTTCGGAAATTAAGTTTTTGGCCGAGATTGTCTGTCATCCAGCGATCTCCTCGCCCAATCCGGGGGTCCAGAATACGGGACACCGGTAACCGATTGTGGGCAATGCGCCGGATTGAGTCGACGCTGGTGTCATGGGTTTGCTAATGTATCAACCCGATCTTGTCTTGAGTGGATTAAAATTCATTTAAAGAAACAATAGGTTATTAACCAAACCTGTTAAGGTTGATCGATCATTCGAGGAGTGAAGCGAAATGACGGGCTGCATCGTCGGTTGGGCACATTCGAAATTCGGCAAGTTGGAAGGGGATGACGCGGAATCGCTGCTGGTAGGGGTCGCGCGAGACGCGCTCGCGGATGCGGGCGTCGCCGCGGCCGATGTGGATGCGGTCTATATCGGCTTCTACAACGGCGGATTTTCGGCCCAGGACTTCGCGTCTTCCCTGGTGCTTCAGGCCCATGACGATCTGCGATTCAAGCCGGTGACTCGGGTCGAGAACGCCTGCGCCACCGGGTCCGCGGCAATCCATCAAGGCCTCAACTGTCTCGAAGCCCGGCAGGGCCGGATCGTACTGGCCGTCGGTGTCGAGAAGATGACCGATACGCCCGGACCGGAAATCGGCGGCATATTAATGAAGGCCGCTTACTTGAAGGAAGAAGCCGAGATCGAGGGCGGCTTCGCGGGCGTCTTTGGCCGGATCGCCCAGCAATACAGCCAGAAATTCGGCGATCAGACGGATGCGTTGGCGCGCATTGCGTCGAAGAATCACAAGAATGGCTGTGCCAATCCCTGGGCGCAGCTGCAAAAAGACCTCAGCGTCGAATTCTGCCGCGAGGTTTCGGACAAGAATCCGCTCGTCGCCGGCCCGCTCAAGCGCACCGATTGTTCGCTGGTGTCCGATGGCGCGGCGGCTGTCGTGCTGGCGGATACCGAAACCGCGCTATCCCTGAACAAGGCGGTGATCTTCCGGGCGCGGAATCACGTCAACGAATTCCTGCCAATGAGCCGGCGCGACATGACCTTTCTCGACGGCGCCGCGCAGGCCTGGTCGGGGGCGTTGGAGAAGGGCGGGCTTACCCTTGAGGATTTGAGCCTGGTCGAGACCCACGACTGTTTCACCATCGCGGAACTGATGGAATACGAAGCGATGGGGCTGACCGCGCCGGGCGAAGGTGCGCGGGCGATCCAGGAGGGCTGGACGCAAAAGGATGGCAGGCTGCCGGTCAATGCGTCGGGCGGCCTCAAGTCTAAGGGCCACCCGATCGGCGCCACGGGGGTGTCGATGCACGTCATGGCCGCCATGCAATTGCGCGGCGAAGCCGAGGGCATGCAGATCCCGGGCGCGAAGCTCGCCGGCATCTTCAACATGGGCGGTGCTGGTGTCGCGAATTACGTGAGCATCCTCGAACCACTTCGTTGAGACGACGATCTCAGGGGGCGGATCGGTGGTGCCGTCAGGATATTAACGTTATCTTGGGAACAGGGATAATGATTAACCTGGAGCCGAACGATGCCGAAGCTGTCCGGAAAGTGCCTTTGCGGGAATATTGAATACAGTGGGGACACCGAAATCAAACTGATGGCCAATTGCCACTGCGGCAATTGCAGGGCTGCCACGGGAGCGGCCTATGGCACCTTGTTGTTTGTTGACGAGGACGCGATACATGTCACCGGCACGCCGAAAATCTTCAAACATACCGCCGATAGCGGCGCGGATATGGAGAAACACTTTTGTCCCGACTGCGGCTCTCAACTGTTCGGCCGGAATTCCAATCGTCCGAATACTCTGAGCATACGGGCCGGGACCCTCGATCAAACGTCCCTGGTCAAGCCGTCCGTCAACGTCTTCCTGGACAGCAAAATCGAGTCGACCCCAATTGATCCGAAATTGAAAGGCTTCCCTAAAATGCCCGGCTAGGCGGTATTCCGGTGACCTTGTATCTTCCCGAATGCTGATTGTCGTAATCGATTGAAGGCACTACCTGTCCTTATTGGAGCGCCTGTTGCCGGCGGTCCCGTGCCACTCCCACCGACATATCAGGCCGTCGCTCGCGTACCAAATTGATTGTCGGCCGCATGGCTTCCAGCGTCGGCGTGCCGACACAACGAGGCAATTTCAATGGGGAGAGGATCAGGCGCAGGCAACCAGCGGTCCCGATCTTTTGTTGGACCACAGGCCGTCATTGGCCACAGAATGCAGCCCGATACGATTGCACGGAACAACCAACGCATTTGCAATAATCCCACCCCTTACTACCTTCTGGCATTGAGGAAGATTACCCCGAAGGTCCGATTTGGGGAATAACCGAACTCGCCGCCGCCACAATTCCATTGAGAGAAGACGCCGGATCGGTGATTGCATCTCGCATATGGCGGCATACCGATGTCGGGAAAATACTCTCGGCTTTGGCGACGGCGAATTCTTATTCTGTCAGAGCATTGCGCGAATGCAGCCGCTGGCGTGCCGCCTTGTCATCCCACCTCTACCCACCGATGATTGCCAACAAGCCACACCGCGATGGGGAGGAACGGATGAAACGGCTCGAGGGAAAGAATGCGGTTATCACGGGGGCAGCGTCGGGCGTCGGTCGGGCGGCGAGTCTGCTGTTCGCACGCGAGGGCGCGGCGGTCGCGTGCGTCGATATCGACGCGGAAATGGGCGAGGAGACCGCGTCGATGGTCTGCGCCGAAGGGGGCGACGCCGTCTTCATCGGTGCCGACCTCGCCGATCCCGCTGCCATAGAGGACATGGCCCGGGCCTGCATGGAGTGGCGCGGCGTAATCCACGTGCTGTTCAACAACGCCGGGATTGCGAAGCGCGGGGAATTCGAGGATATCGGGCTTGAGGACTGGACCCAACAAATCGCGGTGAACCTGACGGCGCCCTTTCTGTGTAGCCAGAAACTGTTGCCGGCGCTGAAGGCGGCAGGGGGCGCGGCGATCGTCCATCACGCTTCTATCGACGGCGTGCTCGGCAACCCGACGCTGGTCGCCTATTCCGCCTCCAAGGGCGGGCTGCAGCCGCTGACCCATGTCATGGGCTATTGGCTGGCGCCGCACGGCATCCGCGTAAACTGCATTAATTCCGGCGCGTTGCGTGAAAGCAAACAGGGTATTCCCGTGCGCCTCAACCGCGTCAGTAATGAACACCGGACAATGACCGACGTCCAGCGCCGCGCCACGCCGATGGCCCGCCCCGGCTTCGTCGAGGAAGCCGCCGACGTTGCCCTCTACCTCGCCAGCGACGAATCCTCCTACGTCAACGGTAGTGTCATCACCCTCGATGGCGGCCGCACCGGCTTGACGCCGGGAACATTCTAAGCGTCATGCTCCGCAGCAATTTGGTTCGGGTTTAGTCTCATTCCCTTGCCATTGAGACATTCCATACAGCCGTCCCCAACCATCGAGACCGCGCCACTTCAATGGCGCGGTCTCTTTCCTTGTCGCTTCATGTCCGCTCCGGCTCACCTGGCGTTTGCGCGTAAAGGCCTTCGCGCACATGGGATGGAATCAAAAATCTAAGAGTGCTAAATTGGCAAAGTTGTCATCCGGAGCAATGAGATGCCTGTCGAGATTGCCAAGAATGGGGATGGGACGGTCGCTATGGCGTACTGCTTCGGCAAACTGACCGCAACCGACGTCTCTGATTCGGTCAATGTCGCGTTCGGTTCGCGGGGCATCGAGCCGGGCATGGACAGGATCGTCACGATCGACCCGGCCGCAGCGTTGCAAGATCTCGACATCGAAGCGCTGCGGCGCATTCAGCGGCGTATGTTGGATCAAGAACTTCGGGGTGGCGGAGAGGCCGCTTTCCGTTCCGTTCTTGTTCATTCATCGCCGATGCAAATGTACCTCATGCGGCTCTACAAGGCGGTCTGGGATGCATTGGACCTGCCGGACGTCGAATTTTTCGTTGTTGAAAGCGAGGACGAGGGTTGGGAAATCCTCGGTGCGGTGCCGGGTTGACTTTCAACGCGTTGCCGATTGAACGACAACGATCCGATTGCTTGAGCGCGGTCTAGCCGCAAATTTTTTTCACCTTTGGTTCGACGCTCAAGGTCCGTCACGGCGGTCGGTTGCGGCTCGGTCCCATAGGATCTATACCCCAGCCATAAACCGCAAAAAGACAGGGGATACCGATGGCAGAAGGCGAATTTTCCGCGCTCGTTTTGGATCAGCGCGACGGCAAGGTCAGCCATGAAGTGCGCACCCTTTCCGGCGCGGACTTGCCCGAGGGCGATGTCACCGTCGCTGTCGATTTTTCCACGGTCAATTACAAGGACGGGATGGTCGTCAAGGGCATCGGCAAGCTGGTGCGCGACTACCCGCATGTCCCCGGGATCGATTTTGCCGGCACAGTGGAATCCTCCGACAACAGCCGCTACAAGCCCGGCGACAAGGTCGTGCTGACCGGCTGGCGGGTCGGCGAGGTGCATTGGGGCGGCTATGCGCAGAAGGCCCGGGTCAAGGCCGCGTGGCTGGTGCCGCTACCGGACGGCTTGAACGCGAAGCAGGCGATGGCGGTCGGTACCGCGGGCTTTACCTCGATGCTGTGCGTCGATGCGCTGGAACAGCACGGGCTCGTGCCCGATGCCGGCACGGTTCTGGTCACCGGCGCCGCCGGCGGCGTCGGGTCCGTGGCGGTGGCGATCCTGGCCCGGCTCGGCTACACGGTCGCCGCTTCGACCGGCCGCCCGGAACAGGGAGACTACCTGAAATCGCTCGGCGCGGCGGAGATCGTCGATCGGGCCGCCTTGGCCGAATCCTCGGGGCGGCCGCTCGATCGCGAAAAATGGGCGGGGTGCGTCGACACGGTGGGCTCGACCACGCTGGCGACGGTGTTGACGCAGATGCAATACGGCGGATCGGTCGCGGCCTGCGGCCTGGCCGGCGGCCCGAAGCTGGAAACGACGGTCATTCCTTTCCTGCTGCGCGGCGTCAACCTGCTTGGCATCGATTCCGTGATGCAACCCTTTGAGAATCGAGAGCGGGTTTGGAAGCGCATCGCCGCCGATTTGCCGCTCG
>CAYYBI010000429.1:0-8434 GCA_964469835.1 uncultured Rhodospirillaceae bacterium | reverse complement strand
CCCGTAACCCACGTGAACCAACGGGCACCCCGAAAACGGTCGAATGCAAATTCGCGAACGATGTGAACGGCCATCATCAGCACCATGCCGTCGGACGCGTAACGATGAAGGCTCCGCATGACGCCGCCGAGGTACCACTGTTCCGTGGTCAGATATTCCACCGTCGTATAGGCCGTCGAGGTGCTGGTATCGAAGAAGATGTAGAGATAGATGCCGGTTACGGCGACAATCCAGTAGTAGAAGAAGCCCAGCGCGCCGAAGTGGTGAAAGGGATTCCAGGCTGGCGTAAAGACCTGGTCGAGCCAGCCCTCCACGACAAAAAATCCCTTTCGCAAAATCGCCTGAATCGGGCCCACGGCTGTTACGCTTCGCCGCGTTTGGGACGTGACCGTTGCCACGCGCGGATCAGCACGACCGCGATACCGGCTAGGCTTGCCGCGCCGATGATGGCGCCGATGATGACGGAATAGTCGAACCGGTACCTGTCGCTCGCGGGGTCGTAGATGGTACAGAACAGGCGGACCCGATTGATGATGCCCGATAACGACACGAGATCGCCTTTTCTTCCGAAGATCAGGTCCTTCATGGGCTCGACGAAAACCGGCGGATCGAAGGCCAACCCGTAAATTTGCCGGTATACCACGGAGTTCTCGTCAACGATCGTCGTTTGGGCGAGATGGTCGAAGCCGCGCGGTGACGGATAGAAGACGAAACCCAAATCCTTCGCCAGCGCGGCGATGGTTTCGGCATCGGCGCTCAGGAACCGCCAATTCGGCTGATCGATGCCTTGCGCCCTGGCGTAGGACCGCATGCGCTCGGGCGTATCGACCCGGGTATCGAATCCGATCGTCACAACATGGAAACTGTCTGCGCCGAGCGCGTTCCGCGCGACGTCGACGGCGCGCGCCAGCGCTTGGGTCAACAGCGGGCAGGTGTGGTCGCAACTCGTGTAGACGAGGCTGACAACGAGCGGTTTCCCCAAAAACTTGGCGAGTCGAACCGGCTGGCGTTCGGTATCGACGAAGCGATGGTCGCGCACTTTTTTGCCGATTGCGGCTTGGCTGGTCCGGATTGCCGATTTCTCGTCCAATGTCGGCTTTGGATGGGCCGCCGCTTGCTGATCTATGTGCAGGCCGAAAAAAGCAGTGGCTGCGATGATCGTCCGGATGGCTGAAATCCCGGGGTGGCGTTGTGCGGGCATCGTTTACGCCGCGATCCACCCGTCGGCGATGGCGCCGAGAAGCAGCAGGGTGAGCTGAACCAGCGACGCGTGAAAATTCGCGATCGCACGTTCCGGGCCGGGCTGCCGGACCAGGGCGATACTGCGAATCAGGAAAAATACTCCGCCGGATAATGCGCAGGCGAAATAAATCCACCCCATGCCGAACATGATGGGCACCAGGGACGATATCAAAACGCCGACGGTATGGCCGAGAATTATCCAGGATGCCCGGACATCGCCGACCACGACCGGCAGCATCGGAACCCGCGCCGCCGCGTATTCGTCGCGCAAATGCATGGCGAGGCTCCAAAAATGAGGGGGCGTCCAGAGAAATAGGACCACGGCGAGGGCGATGACCGCGGGTGACAGAACGGGGTCGACCGCGGCCCCTCCCGCCAGCACGGCGAAACTCCCGGAAAGGCCGCCGATTACGATGTTCATCCAGCTCCGCCGTTTCAGCCACACGGTGTAGACTACGCCGTAGACGAAGGCCCCGAGAAAGGCGTACAGCGCGACCCAGGCATTCAACGCGTACCCGGTAATGGCGACGGCTGCAGCGAGAATTCCGACGATCGTGAAAAGCCAGAAAGGGCCGGCGTGGAATCGGCCATCGACAAAAGGTCGGCCGCGGGTGCGCGGCATCTGTGCGTCGAGATCGCGTTCAACGAACTGGTTGAACGCGCCGGCGCTTGCTGCGGAGAGCAGGATGCCTAGCGCAAGCGCGGCGATCTTCCATCCGGCAACGGGCCCGCCTGGTGCAATCGCCAATCCGGCGAGGGCGCTCAGAGCGATTGCGCCGCCGATGCGAAGCTTGAATACCGACAGGACATCTTTCGCGACGCTAGTCATTGTCCAACACCATTTGACCCGAATGCGCTCCGGCGCCCGTTAGCTCAACGGCCACACTTCAGACAGGTACTTCCAGTTGACGTAGTAGTAGAGCACGAAAGCAAGGAAGAAGACGGCGACCAGGGTGATGGTGCCTGGCAGCTTCACGGTATGTTCGCCGCCATAGCTCGCGACGGTATTGCCGCCCCTCAGGACGACCGGGCTCGCCTTTACCGCCGCTTCGTCACGCGGCTTTCCGAAGAGTATCGAGCCCACGACGACCACGACGAAGGCGATTCCGCCGATCGTGGCGACGATTGCGGAGAGGCCGTTGAGTCCCATCATGAGGAAGGCCGCCGGCGGATAGTCGAATGTCAGTTGCGCATCCGAAAAGGTGATATCCCAGTGCCGCCGCGATACGCCCAGCGTACCCGCGCCCATCATAAACAGCGATATGCCGGCGACGCCGATGCCGAACAGATAGGGTTGCCATTGTGCCAACCGCTTCATGACAAGCTCGCGCCGGAAGATGAGAGGAATCACCAAGTAGGTCATCGCCATGAAGGCCAGCGTCGTTCCGGCGACAACGGTCGCATGGAAGTGCCCAGGCACGTAGAGAGTGTTGTGCATGAGCAGATTGATCTGTTCCGTGCCCAGCACGACGCCAGAAATGCCGCCAAGGAAGCCGAACATGACGAGGGAGAGGAACATTCCGGCAAAGGCGGGATTGCCCCACGGCGCCTTGCGCAGCCATTCAAACATGCCGCGATCGAATCCCCTTCGCCGTTGCGCGGCTTCGACCGCACCCGGGATGCTCATGCCGTGGATCATGCTGCCCAGCACCGCGAGATACATCGCATAGCTGGTATTGAAGATTTTCCATTCGGAACTGACGCCCGGTTCGACGAGCATATGGTGCGCGCTGGCCAGTTGCAGGAACAGGATGTACATCAGGAATGCTGTACGGCTGACTTTCTCGGACAGCGGTTTGGCGCCCAGCACCATCGCGGCGATCGCGTACCAAACCGCGACATGCGCGGCGACATTGATCTGCTGCGACGAGTGGCCCATGCCCCACCACACCAGCTTGTAAACGACCGGGTCGATATGCCCGATTATGCCGATTGACCACAGAAAGGTCGGAATCAGGATGATCGCGCCGGATGCGAGGGTAAACACCGCAATAATCGCCGCCGTCATCGCACCGAATGTCACGAGTGGGATTGAGCCTTCGTAGGTGCCTTCTTCGCGCGCAATAACCAGCGTGCCGAAAAAAACGAAACAGGCGATGAGTGTGCCGACCGCGAACAGAATAAGGCCCAAATAGAAATGCGGCGCGGCCTGCATCGGCACGTACGAGGTGAACATTACGCTGCTCTCGCCTTGCAGCACTGCGACATTCGCCGTCAGGGCGCCAACCAGCATGAGCGCGAAGGCAACCCAGGCGAAACGCGGCGCCGCCAAGCGGCAATTCAGGAGAATCGCCGACGCAAAATAAAGCAGCGCCACCTCGAAGAAGACGATCCAAAACAATAGAACGTCTGCGCCATGGGCCGTGAGGGCAAGATAGAACCAATCGGCCGGAAGGATGTGCACCGCCGGCCAGCGCGTCAGCGCCACGAGCAGGCCGAATAGCCCGCCGACCGCGAGAAAGACGACAGCAACGACCGCATTGGCCTTGATCAGCGTCTCCGCCTTTGCGTCGACCAGCAAGCCGGTCTCAGGGCATGTACGAAACGTCGTGGATGGATAGGTCGCCGGTGCAGTGGTGGCTGTCATGGCCGCTTTACCCCCTATTTCTTGTCCACGACATAAATCTTGCCGACCATTTGATGGTGGCCGATGCCGCAATACTCGTTGCAGACGACGCCGAACTCGCCCGATTCGGACGGCGTAATCGTCAGCACCATCTCGTAGCCGGGATGGACTTGAAGGTTGATGTTCGTAGGCTGTAGCGAAAAGCCGTGCTGCCAGTCGAGCGAGGACAGGTGCAGCCGGTAGCTTTTGCCCTTTTCCAATTCGAGGATCGGCCACCACTCCCAAAGCCGTCCGAGCAAATAGACCTCGCTGCCGGGCGGCGGGTGAACGACCGGAATCCCGGTCTTACCTTCCTCGCGCACCGTGTATTTGGTGGCCATAGCCTCCGTGCGCTCGGCATAGACTTCCGGGTCGATCTTGTACGCTTCATTTGAGAGATTTTGCTGGCCGGTGATGTGCCATACGATCATCGTGGCGAACATGACGAGACCCCAGGTGAAGGCAATCGCGATCCAAATGATTTCCTTCCGGTCGAGAGGCTCGTTCCACCAGATGCGTTTCTCAGGAGAGTGAATGGCCATGGCTGCCCCCGCTCGTTATTTGGCAATCGGGATCTGGGCCAACTCCATGATCCCCCAGATTATGTAGAAAACGGTTGGAATGGTGACGCCAAGAAATAGCAGTAGAAAGGGATTATCGAGCAGCCGTTGCATCGCGGGGATATGTTCGGGTTTGCCTTCGGGTTGTGGCGGCCCGCCCGTGGGCTCTTCCGTTTCTGACATCGCTCACCCTTCCTCTCGCTTCACCAGCCAATGGAGAAGAGTATTCGGCCCGTGCAATCGTCGCCTTGACCATGGTCAAGCTGGCTACCGGTTGCATGATGGCTTCGGTCAGCCGGTTGCCATAAAATTCTGGATCAGCGCGAAGCTTCCCAGGGCGAGTCCCAGCAGGAGCGCGAAAAATATCAAGCTGCGGTGTTCGAACCGCCGGCCGGCGGCGTGTTCGATACGGTCGAGTATCCAGTTGGAAAAAAAATAGAGGGCGGCACCAACGATGAGGAAAGCAACGCCTTCCATCAGGCGCCTGCGATCCAGGTTGCGGTTCCCGCCGGAGTCACCAGCAACGCTTTTTCGGCACCGGCATCGCGCAGTACGGCGGCCGCGCGATCGGCCGGAAGAACGGAAAGGGCCGTTGACAGCGCGTCGGACAGGGCAGCCGTGCTCGCTATGACCGAGACGGATCGGTGACGTGCTGCGCTGCGTCCGGTTGTCGGGTCGAAAAGATGATGGTGGTCGCCGGACGCGTCGAACCGTGTGGCGTGACCGGAGGAAGTCGCAATGGCACGGTTGGCGAGACGAACGCGGCCCAGTGCTTGACCCGGCGAAACCGGGTCGTCGATACGGACCTGCCATCCGGTGGTGTTCGCCGGCGGTTCGAGCGCGGCGATTTCGCCGATGTTCACGAGGACGCGATCGTATGACTCGTTCTTCAGGATATCGGCGATTCGATCCGTAATGGCGCCCTGAGCGATGCCGTTCAGCGTTGCTGCCATGCCGGATTTCAAGAATCCGATCGCGCCGCTTCCGATGTCGATCCGCTGGTAGTCGATGCGCCCCCGCACCCGCGCAAGGGCCTCATGGGTTGGTCCCCGCCGATCCGCATCCGCCTCGCGGAAATGCTGTGCATACAGTTGCCACAACGGCTGAACCGTAACATCGAACGCACCATCCGTAATATGACCCAGCCATTGCGACTGCTCCATGAGAATGCGGAGGTCGAGCGATGGCTGGCGGAGATAGCCACTGCGATTGAGTCGCACAATTTCGGACCGCTCGTTGTGCAGGCTGAACACGGCGTCGAGCCGTGCGATTTCGCCGAGGCACGCCTGTATCGTGCGGCGGACCGAACGCGGGTCCGGATGCTGCAGGGTGATTTGCGCCGGGGCGCCGAGCGCACTGCCCCGCCAGCTATATGTCGGGGGTGCATCCGCTGAAGACGAACCAGCGGATCGACTGGTGAAAGGCAGACCGCAGGCGGCTGCGGCAATCAACAGAACGCGGCGCCGTGACCAACGCTTTCCGATGTGCGGCAGGCCGCCTGGCGCAGCTCCGTTCATCCGCTCGCCCCCTCTTCTTTACTTTCCTGTTGGCCTTTGGATTCGGCGTCGGAGAAGCGTTTTATCAGACGTTCGGTCAATTGCGGTTTGCGCGGCTTGCGGCGCTCGGCGAGCGGCGGGCAGGTAGTGTCGTCATAGTAGAGCACCTGGCAATTGAGACAGTGGATGCACTCGTTGGGATTGATACGGCCGTCCGGATGGATCGCCTGCACGGGACAGTTTCGAGCGCAGATATGACATTGCAGGCCGCATTGCCACCGCCGCTTGAGCCATTCGAACATGCGCATGCGCGCCGGGAAGGCCAGCGCCGCGCCGAGCGGGCACAGGTACCGGCAGAAGAATCGTTCCACGAACAGGCCGATCCCCAAGAGGATCACCGCGTAGAGCACGAAGGGCAAGGCCCGGTCGAACCGCAAGACGATGGCCGTCTTGAAAGGTTCAACCTCGGCAACGATTTGAACTGCCGCGAGACCGCCCAGGGAAAGGCCGAATAGCGCCACGAACGCCACGTATTTTATCGGCCACAGCCGTTCATGGAGGGCGAAGGGGAGCGCGAATTGAGGCACCCGAAAGCGTCTTGCGATTTTGTTCAGGAGTTCCTGCAGGGCGCCGAACGGACAAAGCCAGCCACAAAAAACGCCGCGGCCCCAGAACAGCATGGTGAGAGCGACATAGCCCCAGAGAATGAACACGAGCGGTTCGAGCAGGAAGAAATCCCAGCGGAACTCGGTCCGTATCGCTTCGGTAAAGGTCAGCACATTCAATACGGAGAGCTGCGCGCTGGCGTACCAACCGATCCAAAGCAGGGTAAAGCTGAGAAAGCCGATTCGCACCGCCTGGTAGACGCGTTGCCGTTGGGCCAGCGCATCCTGAAAGAAAAGCAGGACCGTAAGCGCCGTAAGCGCCACCATTAGGATCGCGACATCGCCGATACGGCCTTGCCACACGGAATACCAAAGCGGCTCGGTTTTCGTTTCGATCATGGCTTCGGCGCTGCGCTGCAGATAGGCGTCCGGCAGCGCGTAGCGCAAGGAGAACAGCACCGGCGGCATCTTGCCGTTGTCCGAAGCGGTGCGAACGGCTATGTCGAGGCGCCAGGGTGCGTTGGCACGGAACCCTGTCGCCTCGCGGAGTACGAAAAAGGAACTCTCCCGCAAATCCGGTTGCCCGGCGATCGTCAAGCGGTCGATCCGGATATGGTCGGCCGACCGCAACGTGATGGTCTTTTCGTCTTGCACGATCTGAAAGCGGTCGAACGTGCCGTGCTGACGGTAGCCGGTCCCTTTGTACGAGTAGAGGCCGCGGCCGCCGATGAAGACGATCTGATCGCCCGGCGCGCGCTGCGCCATGATCCGGTTGTAGGCGTGGTCGCCAATCAAATTGCGGCCGATTTGTGCCGGTGTTGCAAGACCGGCGTAGAGGTCGAGGAATGTCTCGCCGGGCTCGGGCGGCGCCACCCCCTCGGGAAAATACCGGCGGCTGCGTTGCGCAAACTTGTCCCGGATCTCGCCGATGGTCACCGTCAAGCGCTGGATGGAGCCGTCGGCCAGGAGATCGGGCCATGTTGCCGGCGCGAATCGATCAATGTCGACGGCACTTCCCGCAGTGGCGAGAATTTTTCGATTGCGGGCGACGACCCTGGCGGAACGGAAGATCGCGTCGTTCAGCACGATGGAAGAGATGGTCGCGCCGCTTACGGCGCTCACCGTATCGTCGCCGATCGGCCCGACTCTTTGCAGGCGGATGGGGTTACGGATGTCCCGGCCGCGGTACTGCTGAACGAAACGGGTCAGATCCGCGTCGGAAACGCCGATAACGAGAATGGGCTCCTGGTGTTCGAGAATTTTCGCACCGGTAATGCGACCGTCCAGGCCGAGCCCGACAAGGATATCCAGCGGCTTGCCGGAATAGCCCTTGCTCGCGATTACCTGCTGGGTGCGAAATAGGTAGCCGACAACGCGGTCCTCGACAAAGACCGGCGCGGACCGCGGCGTACCGGCGAATGCGCCAATTGCCGTTGCCTCGGGCACGACGGCGCGGGCGGCGGTCAGGTCAATCTCTGTGGATTCGGCGCGGAGACCGCTGATTGTAATAAGCAGGGCGGTACCAAGAACCAGTCCAAACGCAATCGTTCCGCGGGCCGCCCGGCTCAGCATGTCACCAACCACTGTCTTTTCCGGCTGGAAGCTTAGCCGCTGGATCTCGCGTCATCCTTGATCAAGCTCAAGCGGGCGCGGCGTGCGGGCGTCCGTGCCGTTGTCGGGCGATCTCGCCGGGGCCGCCGCGCCGGAGGCTTGACGGCGGTCAAGGACTATCGTTGGCGGTATCCATAGTGTTGAGCGAATCGATCAAATGAGGAGATTTGAGCTATGGGTACCCGGTCATTGTCAGGCGTGATAGGAGCGTTGGTTGCGGCGACCGCAATTGGATTGCTGGCGGTGTCCGTGGATGCGGCGGATAAGCCGAAGCCAAGCGACATCAAAAAACACGGAACCACGCCGGGGGAACGA
>CAYYBI010000428.1:0-21953 GCA_964469835.1 uncultured Rhodospirillaceae bacterium | reverse complement strand
AGCGTCATCAAGCGGGTCGCCTATGAGCCGATGTTCCTGTCGCATCTGCGCGATACGCTCGGAATCAAGGGCGTGAAGAAGGTATCGCTGCACGAACCGCTGACCAATCTGCGCCGCGTCGTGATGGTGCAGTTCGAGCGTGGCGTGCCGCGCACCGAGGTGTGGCGCGCGCTCTATGGCGTGCAGGCGTTGCAGCCGGCGGTTGGCAAGTATTGCATCGCGATCGACGAGGACATCGATCCGAACAGCGGCGATGCGGTGTTCTGGGCGCTGTCCTACCGCGCCAATCCGGCGCTCGACATCCAGATCCTGAAGCATCGCGCGCGCGGCCACGGCCCCGTGCTCAAGGGCGTCGACAGCGATTCCACGCTGCTGATCGACGCCACCCTGAAGGAGGATATGGCGCCGGTTGCGCTGCCGAAGAAGGAATACATGGAGCACGCCAAGGAACTCTGGGAAAAGCTGGGCTTGCCGCCGCTCAAACCGGAATCGCCCTGGCACGGCTATTCGCTCGGCGATTGGAACGACGATTGGGATCTGGCCGCCAAACGCGCAGCCGAGGGCGACTATCTGCGCAATGGCGAACGCAGCCATCAATGGCGCCGCAAGCTGGAAGATCCGCAGATTCCGATCCGAGACGTGCTGGGTAAGGACTTCTTCGACGAATAGGTGCCGTTTGCAATTTCTTGAGATTTGCGACCTATTGTTCGCGTCCCGGTCCAATGGGATCGCGGAACGGCTTACAACCGTGCGGCCGACCCGCATGGGAGAACGAGAATGAACAAAAATCCTCGGCTGATCGTCGGCATCAGCGGCGCATCCGGCGTTATCTACGGCATCCGTCTGCTCCAGGTATTGCGCGACATGCCGGTGGAAGCGCATCTCGTGATGAGCAAGTCCGCCGAAATGACGATTTCCTATGAAACCGATTTCAAGCCGGGCGACGTCAAGGCGCTGGCCGACGTTACCTATCCGATTGCCGATATCGGCGCGGCGATTTCATCGGGCTCGTTCCGGACCCTCGGCATGGCGGTGACGCCGTGCACCGTGCGCACGCTGTCGGAAATCGCCAGCGGCGTCACCTCGACCTTGCTGACCCGCGCCGCCGACGTGGTGCTGAAGGAGCGCCGCCGACTCGTCCTGCTGCTGCGCGAAACACCGCTGCATGCCGGTCACATCCAGTCAATGTTGCGGGTGACCGAGATGGGGGCAATCGTCGCCCCGCCGGTGCCGGCCTTCTACACCCGGCCTGAAACCCTCGACGAGATGATCGACCAGACCGTCGGCCGCATGCTCGACCTGTTCGACATCGATTCCGATCTGACCCGCCGTTGGGGCGAGGACGTCGATGGCAAGTCGATGAAGGCGAAGGGTAAGGCCGCGAAAGAGTAACCGCGGGGCACCGTCCTCGATTAGCCGGATGTTGGCGATCGCGCTATCATCGCCGCTTGTCGATCAAGGATACTCATTCATCGCCGCCGCCGGAGTCTGTCCCCCGGCGCGCCGCCTATGCTGCCTATGGCGCCGGGCTGTTCGCAAATGGCCAATGGGACATGCTCGGCCTCGTGGTCCCGCTCTATGCGGTCTTGCACGGGATGTCGCCGATTGAAATCGGGCTGATCGTTTCCGCCCGGTCGATCCTGCCGACGCTGTTCTCGATTCATGGCGGCGCGTTGATGGACCGGTTCGGCACCCGCCGGGTAATGCTTTGGGTGGCGGTCGCCATGGCCGCCCTGCCGTTGATCTATCCCGTCAGCGGCGCCTTCGCTGCGCTGTTCCTCCTGCAAATCCTGTCGGGGTTGGCGGTCAGTCTTGCCATGGGTGGGACGCAGACGCTGATCAACCAGCTCAGCGGCGGGCACACCGCGGAACTGGCGCGGTTCAGCTTTGCGACCCGGGTCGGCACCTTCGGCGGACCGATCATTATCGGGGCCGTCTGGGACGGTTTCGGCGCGGAGGCGTCGTTCCTCTGCATCGCCGCGTGGGGTGTCTGCACCCTTGCAACAGTCCTGCTCGCGCCCGAGCCCGAGCCCGAGCATGACGGTGATGAGGATTCGCCGGCGGCCGCACATGCCGGCGGCGTGCGATCGGTGCTGCCGCGCTGGAGCGACTATACGCGGGCGGCCGCGCTCGCGGCGATCCCGGCGGTCGGTCTGGTCCTGGTTCTCACCTTCCTGCGCAATGGCCCCGGCGCAATTCAAGCCACCTTCTACGTGGTTTACCTCAATGGGATCGGCGTCACCGGCACGATGATCGGTGTGCTGCTGGGTGTTTCGGAACTCTGCGGTGGGATTGGCGCGTTGCTGGCCGGGCCTGTGGTCCGGTTCATCCGCCCGCACTGGGTCGTTTTGATCTGTATTGCCGGCGCGATTCTGTTCATCGCCATCACGCCGATAATTGGCCAGGTCACGGTCCTGCTGCTGGCGGCCGCGGCGCTGCGGGGCGGCGCGCAAGGCCTCAATCAGCCGGTCCTGTTCTCGATCCTATCGCAAGGGGTCGGGCGGTCGGCGCAGGGAATCGCCGTCGGACTCCGCAACACCGTGAATCGGTTGGCCTCGATAATCCTGCCGATTGTCATGGGCGGTGTGGCGAGCCTCTGGGGCATTGACGCGAGCTTCTATCTGGCCGGTGCACTGCTGCTGGGGCTGTGTGCGCTGTTGGCGGCTGTCATTCGACGGAAGGTCATCCGCGACTGACAAGACCGGCTAGAAAGGGTGCGCTACTTCCGTGTGAACAGCACCCGGTCGACCTTGCCGTCGCTGCCGTAATACAGCGTGGCATCGTAGTTTTCCGCCGGCGCATAGAGAGCCTTTTCGGCGGCCTGATCGAACAAGGCGACGACCACATCGATGACCATGCCGATCAATCCGCGGGTGGCGACGGCGGTGTCCTGGCGCGCCGCAACCTTGCCGCCGCCGCTCTTTACGGCGGCGAGCCATTTATCCATGCGCGGGGGAATCTTGTTCAGGTTGAACGGCGCCGCCGGCGTGACGTGAACCGTGCCCGGCGCCTTTGATAGGGCGTCGTGGAGATCGATGTCGAATGTCGCGGAATCGAAAAAGGAAACCGTGGCTATTTCATCGCTTTTCGTTGCCACCTGGGTGCCGGGCGCGGCCGATCCGTACTCGCCCGTGGATGCGCTGGCGGTCGCTTCCGGGGATTTTTTGGTCGCTTCCGTCGTTTGGCAGGCGGTCACCGACAATGCCAAGAATGCGAAGATGCAGACGGTTTTCATTTCAGGCCTCATTCAATCGCGCGGTAACCGGAGCCAGCGCGGACGTCCGTCATCTTGGGAGCGCGTCGGCAATAGTGCAAGCGATCCGGCCCGGTATTCAGGCTTAGCTCGGTTCGATACGGGCCGCTTGGCAACGCTTTAGCCCGATAAAGAATTTGGGCGCATGGCCGTTCGCGACCCCGAGAACTTTAACGACCCATAAACTCCCGGGTGGTACTGGATATTGACGTTCTTCACTTCCAGTTGGTCCGGGCTATAGCGGATTTGGGATGCATTCGGCGGCATGATTAGAAGGGTGGAATCGAGCATGTTAAATGCAGATGCCAGAATTTCGAGGCACGCTTCATGTTGATAGCGGGCATCGTCTTGACTGCCGCTGTTTTGATGCTCTTGACCGAACTTCTGGTGCCGGGTCGCGACTGGCCAAAAGTTGCGGGCTGGTGGTTCCGGGCAATTCTGCTCAATTGCATTCAGGCTGGGACCGTATTTTTGTCAGGTGTCACATGGGATATATGGCTGCAAGGCGTGTCGGTGTGGGATGCCGAATCCCTGTTGGGTGTCGAGGGTGGGGCGATATTCGGCTATATTACCATTACGTTTTTCTATTACTGGTGGCATCGGGCGCGTCACCAAGTGCCGATGCTGTGGCGTCTTTTTCACCAAATTCACCATAGTCCGCAGCGCATAGAAATCATTACAAGCTTTTATAAGCACCCGGCGGAAATCATCGTCAACGGCGTGCTTTCCAGTGCCATTTTGTACACTTTGTGCGGTCTAAGTCCGGCGTCGGCCTCGCTGGCGGTGTTGCTGACCGGCCTCGCCGAGCTGTTCTATCATTGGAACGTTAAGACGCCCTATTGGTTGGGCTTTGTTTTTCAACGTCCGGAAAGTCACTGCATTCACCATAAGATGAATTGGCATTCGCAAAATTACGCCGACCTTCCACTATGGGATATGTTGTTCGGGACATTTCACAACCCGCGCAAATTCACCGGGCAATGCGGATTTGCAAATAAGGGTGAACAGCGACTTGGTGAAATGCTATGCGGGATCGACCTATCTCTCCGGGATAAGGAGTCTCGCCAGTCATGATTAGGGATATGATTGCCCCCGTCATACTCGTCCTTGTCGGTATCTTGCAGATGGGGGGCGACCTATTCGGCTTGCCGGTCGTCAAGGCGATCGGTGCTGCCTCCGTGGCGTCTCCAGCGCCGAAAGTGTTTACCGCTCACAAAGGATTCGAGACCTACTCATCGATATTTTACGTGACTTGGACCGACCGAGACGGGAAATCGCAAGAAGTTGAGCTAACGCCGGAAACCTATCGCGGTGTACGCGGCCCGTATAATCGTAGAAACGCCTATGGTGCCGCCTTGTCATACGCACCGGTTCTACACGCGAGTCCGCTAACCAGGCCGATGCATGATAGTGCCATGCGATACACCTTTTGCGGTCCATCGAGCATTCTCGAGGAAATAGGCATCGATCGTAACTCGGCGGCGGGCGGGCTCCGATTTGAATTGCGGCCGCGCCAAAAACTTCCTGCGGATCACACCTGGAAATTGAGCTATGAGGTCAGGTGCGATGCAGAATAGCTGGACCGGCGGGCAATACAGCATCTTTCGCATTTGCTTTGGCCTCTACCTTTTCATTCATTTCGCCTATCTGTCTTTTTGGGCAGCCGAGCTTTTCTCCAATAAGGGAATGATACCGGAAGCCGCGTTGAGTCCCCTTTTGCCCGCGTTTCCGAATATCCTTGGCTTGATCGACGACCCGGCGTTCGTGACGGGGCTCTCGATTGCCGCCGCTGCCGCCGCACTGGCCTTTGCGGTCGGCTATGGCGACCGGATCGCCGCGATCTTCATGTGGCTGGTTCTGGCGAGTTTTCTTGGCCGTAATCCGCTGATTACCAATCCTGCGATGCCCTATGCCGGTTGGATGCTGCTGGCCCACGCCTTCATTCCATCCGCTCCGTATGGTTCGCTGGCCGGACGCAACCGTGTCGACCCGCGAGGCGATTGGCGTCTCCCGCCGCGTTTGTTTCTGGCGGCCTGGATTGTCTTGGCTCTCAGTTACAGTTACAGCGGCTATACCAAGCTGTTGAGCCCGTCCTGGGTGGCCGGTGAAAATATTCAGTATGTTCTGACCAATCCATTGGCACGCGATTGGATTTTACGGGACATTTTCTTGGCGCTTCCGCCAATCTACTTGAAATTATTGACCTGGTTCATCCTGATCGTGGAGTTGTTTTTTGCCCCCTTGTGCTTGTGGAAAGCGCTGCGTCCATGGCTTTGGGGCATAATGTTGTTTGTGCAATTCGGGTTTGCATTCCTGTTGAATTTTCCAGACCTGACAATCGCCATGTTGCTTTTTCATATGTTCACTTTCGACCCGAATTGGCTGAAGGCGTCCAATATGAAGGGAACAATTGTCTTTTATGACGGTAACTGCGCCCTTTGCCACGGCAGTGTCCGTTTCCTCCTATCCGAGGAACGGGACGGGACGCTGCAGTTCGCACCACTTCAGGGAAAACTGTTCGAGAATACTCTCAGGGGTGCACGGCGAGACGATCTTGGCGATACGTTTGTCGTTGTGACGCCCGATGGAGACGTGCTGACCGAATCGGATGCGGTGGTTCATATCCTGGAAGGAATTGGCGGACTGTGGCGATTTCTCTCGCTCGGGCTAAGATACGTGCCCCGCCGATTGCGCAATTGGGCCTACCATTTCATCGGTGACCGGCGCTATCGCGTTTTCGGGACGAAATCGGATTTCTGCCCGCTAATACCTTCTGAGTTGAAAAGTCGAATTTTGTCGTAGCATCGTGGCCGAGCCTGGTCCGCGGCGCGGTTATGCTGACCATTTCCCGTCCGCCTCATCGTCGTGCTAAAATTCGGCTGTTCCGGCGCCGCCCGTCGCAGGGTGGGCGTTGCCAATTCGGTTTTGCCAATCCTGGACCTCACCCATTCGACCGCGAAAGACACAAACCATGCCGACCATCGAATTCTTCTACGACGTCTCCAGCCCCTGGACTTATTTCGCCTGCACCCGGATCGAGGATCTTTGCGCCCGCAACGGCGCGGAACTCGTTTGGAAGCCATTTTTGGTGGGTGGCGTCTTCAACAAGGTCAACCCGAGTGTCTACCAGCGCCGGGAGAATCCCATTCCGCCGAAGGATGCCTATTACCGCAAGGACATGGAGGATTGGGCGCGCTATCTGGGGATCGAGATGATCCGGCCGAGCGTGTTTCCGCTGAACAGCGTCAAGGCGCTGCGCGGTGCTTTCGTTGCGATCGACGAGGGCAAGGTCTCGGAATATTCGCGCGCGTGCTTCGAAGCGTATTGGCGCGACGACAAAGACCTTTCGCAAGAGGACGTGTTGCGGGAAATCGTCACAGCCGTTGGCATGGACGCGGACGCGTTCTTCGAGAAGATCGCCGACGATGCGATCAAGCGGAAACTGTTCGAGACGACCGACGACCTGATCGCGCGCGGCGGGTACGGCTCGCCGACATTTTTCATCGATGGCGATGACATGTATTTTGGCAATGACCGCTTCGAATTGATGCAGGCGGCGCTCGACCGCAAGAAGTGACAGTGGCCGGAGTTGCGGCACTATAACTAGAGGATCACCATGACACCGAGGTTCGCATTTATCGGATTTGGGGAGGCGGGGTCGACCATCGCGCAAAGCCTGCGGGACGCGGGCGTCGAACGGATCGCGGCCTACGATATTCTCTTCGATGACCCCGGCGCGGCGACCGCAATGCGGGCTCGTGCCAAGGAGATCGGTGTGACGGCGTGCGACACGGCGCAAGCGGCCATCGCCGGCGCCGACATCGTTTTTTCCACCGTCGTCTGCAAGGCGTCGCTGCCGGTCGCGGTGGAAGCGGCCCGGCACCTCCGGCCGGAGCAGCTCTACCTCGATTTCAATTCAATCTCGCCCGGCCTCAAGCGGCAGGTCGCGGAGGCGATCGCGCCGAGCGGCGCGCGCTATGTCGAGGCGTCGGTAATGTCGACTGTGCCCGGCAACGGCCACCGGGTGCCGATGCTGCTCGGTGGAACGGGCGCGCGGGACTTTATAGCGCTGGTCGAACCGCTCAATTTCAACGTCGAATTCGTGGAGGAAGAGGTCGGCCTGGCGTCGGCGACCAAGATGGTGCGCAGCATCATGATGAAGGGGTTGGAGGCGCTCTACCTGGAATGCATGCGCGCGGCCGAGCATTACGGCATCGAGCAGAAAATTCTCGATTCGGTCGACGAGACCATAGCCGGGCGCAACTGGACGCAGAATGCCAACCGGGTCATTCCGCGCACGGTGATCCATGCGAAGCGCCGCGCCGATGAAATGGCGCAGGTCGCCCTGACCTTGCAGGAAATCGGCATGGAGCCGACGATGGCGGCGGCAACCGAACACTGTCTGCGCTGGTGTGCCGGGCTCGGTCTGAAGGATGTGTACAAGGACGGCGCGCCGGACAATTTCCGGGAAGTGGTCGACAAGATTAACGAGGTTGACGGCCCCTTACGCGGCCGACGGAACAAATAGCAAAACGGGAGAGGAAAATGCCGAAGAACGGGGAAAGCAATCTGGTCGAGTACGCGCAGGATGGGCAAATCGTCACGCTGACGCTCAATCGTCCGGAAAAGTTGAACGCCTTCAACGACGAATTGGTTGGCGCGCTGGACGATGCGCTCCATCGCTTCGACACGGATCCCGAGGCGCATATCGCGATCATCTGCGGCAGCGGCCGGGCGTATTCGAGCGGCGCGGACGTGCAGCAGCGGCAGCTTCGCAAGCGCGAAGAATTCGAAAAACTGGGCGGACCGCAAGGACGCGGCACCCATTCCGCGGACCTCTTGACGAAATCGGTAAACTGGAAGCCGGTGATTTCGGCGGCGCACGGCTATGTGCTCGGTCTTGCCGTCGGCATCGTCATGGAATCCGACCTCATTGTGTGCGAGGAAGGCACCAAGTTTCAGATCACGGAAACGTCGCGCGGGCTGGGCGCCGCAAAATACTGGGGCATGCTCGATTTTCGCGGCGGCGGGGCCTTCGGCACCGAGATGGCGTTGACCGGCCGTTTCTTCACCGCCGAGGAGGCGCTGGCCGCCGGGTTGATCAACCGCGTCGCGCCGAAGGGGAAATATCTGGAGGTGGCCAAGGAGCTTGCGCAGGAAGTCTGCAAGAACCCGCCGCTCAGCGTTCGGTCCACCGTGCGCATACGCCGTTACCATATGAACAAGCTGGGCCGCGAGATCATGGCGATGACGGCGCCGGAAAAACTCTACTTGAGCGAGGACTTCCAGGAAGCGGCCAAGGCCTTCGTGGAAAAACGCCCGGCGGGACCGTTCAAGGCACGGTAGTGTCCAAGGTGGAAAGAGGATGCACGCATGACCGACAATACCCTACCGCGTTTTGACGACGCCCCCTCCGCGTGGCGCGGCCCGGACATGGCGGCCGAGCCGGAGCGCTGGACCTGGCAGTTATCGGCGGATGAAATCGCCGATTTGGATGAAGCAGTGCTGCGGCTGGACGCAAGTGGCCGTGACATTGTCGATCTGACCTCGGCGGATGCGCCACTGCCCGTTCTGGCCGACCGGTTGGCGGCGATGCGCCGCGACCTGATGGACGGAATCGGGTTTCGGTTGATCCGGGGCGTGCCGGTCGAGCGCTACACCCTGCGCCAGGCGGCCATCGCCTTTTGGAGCCTGGGCGCCCATCTCGGCGAGGCGGTGTCCCAGAACGCCAAGGGGCATGTTCTCGGCCATGTGCGCGATTTGGGGTTCGACTATTGGAAGCCGTCGGCGCGGGGCTATCAGACGTCGCAAAGGTTGCCGTTTCATTGCGATGCGGCCGATGCGGTGGGGTTGCTGTCGCTGCGCACCGCGAAGTCGGGCGGCGTTTCGAGCATCACCTCGTCAACCGCGTTGTACAACGCCATCGTCGAACGGCGGCCGGATATTGCGCGGGTGTTGATGCAGCCGACCTATCGGGATCGCCGCGACGAAATTCCGGAGAATCGAAAACCCTGGTATCCGATGCCGGTGTTTCATCTTCATGGCGGCCGGGTGCTTGGGCATTACGTGCGCAGCGCCATCCGCAAGGCGCAGAGGTTCGACGAGGTGCCGCGCATCACGCCGGAGCAGGAAGAGGCCTTCGATTATCTGGACGCGCTGGCCGTGGATCCGGAATTTCGTCTCGACATGACATTCCGCCCCGGCGATGTGCAGTTCCTCTGCAACCATTCGATTCTGCACAGCCGCTCGCAATACGAAGATTGGGAGGAGCCGGAAAAAAGGCGCCACCTGTTGCGGCTTTGGCTCGGCTGTCCGGACGGACCCGATGTGCCCGCCGCCTATATCGAACAGCAGGGGCTGACGGAATCGGGCCGGCCGCGCGGCATTCATTGCCCCGGCGTCGTGCTCAACACGCCACTGGAGGCAGAAGACGGCGGCGCGGGCGCCACCACCAAGCGGCTGGCGGATGCCGAGACATGAGATGTGCGCCTGACGCTGGGCCCCGGGGCAGGATGCGGGATCAACCCTTGAAAGGAGGATGACATGGCCGAATTGGTGCAAGTGGATGTGAATGGCGATGCGACGGACATGGTGACCGCTTGTCCGGCGGGCGACGGACCGTTTCCGGCAGTGTTGATCACCATTCATGGCGGCGGGCTCGACGAGTTCGAATACGATTTGGCCGATAAGCTGGCGGCGGAAGGCTATATCAGCGCCGCGCCCGATATTTTTCATCGCCAGAAGCCCGTGCCGACGGATGCGGCGGAGCGGCGCGGCCGGTTGCGGGACGATGACTTGCTGGCCGATGCGAATGCGGGCCTCGCCTGGCTGGAAGCCAGCGGCAAGGCGGACATGAGCCGGGTCGCGGTGCTCGGCCACTGCATGGGCGGGCGGCATTCCTATCTTTGCGCCTCGACCAATCCGATCTACCGCTGCGCCGTGGTCTACTACGGCGGCAACATGTTCGTTCCCTGGGGCGATTCCGGGCCGGCGCCGTTCGAATTGTTGAAGGACCTCAAGGCCCCGGTGATGGCGTTTTACGGCAACGACGACAAGAACCCGTCGCCGGAAGATGTCGACAAGACAGAAGCGGAATTGAAACGGCTCGGCGTCGACTACGAATTCCACCGCTATGACGGATGCGGCCACGCGTTCCAAAACTTTCTGACAGATGCCTACCGCAAGGAAGCGACGCAGGATTCCTGGAACAAGACCGTGGCCTTCTTGAAGAAGCAGATCGGCTGACCGGGCTGTAAGCCGGCCATTAATTTTGACCGGCGCGTCCGCCTAGCCGGCGGCGTCGCGGAGCCGCCACCAGGCGGCCCGGGCGCGGGCCAGCGGGATCAATAGGTCGCGCAGCGGCAGCGGTTTTACCGGTCCGGGCAGCACAGGCAGGTCCTCGGCGGCCCGGCCCTGCACCCGCTCGGCCAGCAGCTTGCCCATGCCGGTCGCCATGGCGATGCCGCGTCCGCTATAGCCGAGACCTGCATAAACGCCCTCGGCGAGATCGAACAGGCGCGGCAGCCGGTCCAGCGTCACCGCGATCCGGCCATCCCACAAATGCTGAAAGCGGACTTCGCTGATCTGCGGAAAGACTCGGATCAACTGTTCGCAGCTTATCCGCGCGAGCGGCCGGCTCGGCCGCATCGTGAAAAGCGGTGAGGCGCCGGTGACGATGCGGCCTTCGGCGTCCTTGCGGAAAGCCCAAAGGACGCGGCGGGCGTCGGAGATGCCCTGATGGCCCGGCAAAATGGTGCGCGCCACATTGTCGCCGAGTGGCTCGGTCGCCGCCTGGAACAGGCGCATGGGAACAATGCTGCGCGCGAGGCTGGGCCACAGGTTGCCGGTATAGGCGTTGGTCGCCAGTACTACCGTGTCGGCGGTGACGGTCCCGGTCGGCGTTTTTACCTGCCAATCCAGACCCGCTCGCTCGACCGTCATGGCGGGGGACGACGCATGCAGCGCCGCGCCGGTGGCTTGCGCCGCGCGGGCCAGCCCGCGGGCGTAGCTCAACGGCTGAATATTGCCGCCCGCTCGATGCAGCCATGCGCCGGCGTAGTGTTGGCTGCCTGTCATTTCCGCGGTTGCGGTTGCGTCGAGAAAGTCGACCGGCGCGCCGCGCGCGGCCCACTGATCGTGTTTTTTCCGCGCCATGGCGAGGCGCGCCGCGTTGTGCGCCGGCATCAGCCAGCCATTCTGCTGGGCGTCGCAGTCGATGCCGTGCCGGCGGATCAGGTCGAAAACCAGATTGGCGGAGTCTTGCACCCAGGCGTTCAGCGCCTCGCCGCGCTCCGTGCCGAACAATACGGTGATCTCGTCCGGATTATGCCGGCTGTAGGCCGGAACGACTTGCCCGTTGTTGCGGCCGGACGCACCGAAGCCGGGCGCTTCGGCTTCCAGCAGGATCGTTTCGATGCCCGCCTCGGCCAGATGCAGCGCCGCCGACAGGCCCGTGAAGCCGCCGCCAATCACCACGACACTGGCGCACCGGTCGCCATCGAGCGGCGGGCAATCCGGCGCCGGCGTTGCGGTTGCGGTCCAGAGCGCGGCGCGGGGATCGGAAGTCTTCATACGGTCAGCCGATCTCCAACACGATCTTGCCCGTGTGTCCGGCGGTTTCCATCATCCGGTGCCCCTCCGTGGCGTCGGCCAGCGGGATCGACTGGCGCACCACCGGCTTGATCGTGCCGTTTTCGATCAGCGGCCAGACTTTTTCGCGCAGGTCGCCGATCACTCTCGTCTTGAACTCTTCCGGCCGGCTTCGCAGCGTCGATCCGGTATAGACCAGCCGTTTGAGCATGATCGACATCAGATTGATCTCGACCTTCGAGCCGAGTGCGAAGGCGAGCTGCACGATCCGGCCGTCAGGGCGCGCCGCCTTGATGTTTCGTTCGATATACGGTCCGCCGACGATATCGAGAATGACATCGGCGCCGCCCGCTTCGCCGCGAACGATGTCGACGAATTCTTCCTCGTTGTAATCGATCACGCGGTCCGCGCCGAGTTCCGCGCATATTGCGCACCGGTCGGCGGGGCTGTCGGTCGCAAAAACCTTAGCACCGAACGCCTTGCCCAACTGGATCGATGCCGTCCCCAACCCGCCCGCGCCGCCATGAACGAGGAACGTCTCGCCCGCCTGCAGCGACGTGGGAGGCAGGAAAATATTGCTCCAGATCGTGCAATAGGCTTCGGGAAACGTCGCCGCCTCAACCGGGCTCAGGCCTTTCGGAATGGGCAGGCAATGGCTGGCGTCGGCCGGTACGTATTCCGCATAGCCGCCGCCATTGGTCAACGCGCAAACCGGATCGCCCTCCGACCACCCCTTGGCGTCCTTGCCGACCGCCACCACTTCGCCCGCCACTTCCAGACCGAGTAGTTCGGTCGCGCCCTTCGGCGGTGGATAGAGGCCTTTCCGCTGCATCATGTCCGGGCCGTTGATGCCCGCGGCCACGACTTTGATGAGGATCTCATTCGGTCGCGGCGCGGGTACGTCGACCGTCGCAAGCTCGAGAACCTCGGGCCCGCCCGGTTCGGTGATGACGATTGCTTGCATTGTCCGAGGCAGTTGCTTGGCCACCTTGTTCTTCTCCCTATTAAAAATTCGTTTCGTTTCGGTTCGGGCCGTCAAACCGGCCGCGCCTGATATCATGAACACCAGGAACGGCGACGGAGTAAAGGGCACGCAGTGTAATTTGGAGGCGTCGCCACGTTGGAGGGACGTGAAATTTTCCGTCGATGGTTGGCTTTGCGCCCCAATTGGCGAAAATGGGTGAGGGCGTCATCGCTGGGCCGGGCCGGGAAAACACGTCACGACAAGCGCCGGCACGCCGGTCGGGCGCCGAAGTTCATCAGGGGGAGGATAGAATGTCTTCAATCGACTTGTGCGACCTATCGATTTTCGATCTCTCGGAAAAGATCGACAGCGGTGAAATTTCGCCAGTCGAGGTGACGGATGCGCATCTGGCCCGGATCGACGATCTGAACCCGAAGCTGAATGCGTTCATCACGGTCTGCCACGAGGAAGCGCGGGTCGCCGCCAAGGCGGCGGAAGCGGAAATCGCCGCGGGCAACGCTCGCGGGCCGCTGCATGGAATACCCATCGGGGTCAAGGACATCATCGACACCGAAGGCGTTCTCACGACCCAGGGTTCGAGTTTTTATCCCGAGAATTTTCCATCTGCCGATGCGGAATGTATTCGCCGGCTGAAGGATGCGGGCGCGATTATCATTGGTAAATGTAACACCGCCGAATTCGCCGCCGAGTCCGCGACCAAGAATCCCCACTATGGCGCGTGCTGCAATCCCTGGGATGTTAGCCGGGTTCCCGCGGGATCGAGCGGCGGATCGGGCTCCGCGCTAGCGGCCTGCATGGTGCCGGGGGCGCTCGGCACCGACACGGGGGGCTCGGTCCGGGGGCCGGCGGCGATTTGCGGCATCGTCGGGCTCAAGCCCACTTATGGTCGGATCAGCGTGCGGGGCGTTTACCCGAACGCGGTCAGCCTCGACCATGTGGGGCCGATGACGCGGACGGTGCGGGATTGCGCATTGTTGCTCCAGGGGATGGCGGGTTACGACCCTGACGACCCGTTTTCGGTCGATATGCCCGTGCCGGATTTCTGCGCGGGAATAGAGGACGGCGCCAAGGGAATGCGCCTTGCGCTCTGTCCGGACCTCATCGATGTGGAGATCGACCGTCCGATCGCGGATGCGCTGGAGTCAGCGATCGAAATTCTTCGCGACCTCGGGGCAAAGATCGAAACCGTCGACTGCCCCTTCGCCGACGAGATCAATCTCCACCGCCGTCCGATTGCGGATGCGGAATTCCTCGCCGTCCATCGCACGCGCTATGCGGCGAGCCCGGACGGCTATGGCACCGCGCTGCAGCAGCGTCTGGAAAACGCCAAGAAAACGACGCTCGATCAATATATCGAAGCACGATGCCGCCGAAAGGCGCTGCGGCGCATGATGGTGGCGCATTTCGCGTCCTATGACGCGGTACTCCTGCCTGGATATCCAAGTCTCGCCGCGCCGATCGAGACGACCATGGCGACGGTGAACGGCAAGGAAATGGATTTCATCGGCCTCGGCCGCAATCTCACCGGGCCGCAAAATTTTATCGGCTTTCCCGGCTTATCGGTGCCGACCGGCTTCGATCCGGAACACGGTTTGCCGATGGCCATGCAGGTCGTGGGATTGCCCGGCGAGGAGGCGAAATGTTTCCGTGTCGGCCATGCGTTCGAACAGGCGACGCCGGAAATCCACGGACGACGACCGCAACTTTAGGGTCTAAAATCGTTCCCGAAATCCGAAAACGCTGCCGACCTATTTTTGACTCCATTCAAAAAATCCGATCAACTATTAAGCCTCGATACTAAAATTCGGTCGAACTGTTTGTCCTTCACGGCCCGAAGCGCCCGGCAAAGGGTGTGCTAAAGCAGTGATTTTGGGGACGCATGTATGCGTTCCCCAACCCAAAAAGAGGAGGCAATCATGAATAAGAAATTCACGAGAATGGTCGCGGTTTCGGTATTCGCCGCCGCCGCGATGATCGGAATTCAGGGCGCTTCGGCGAAAAGCAATCTGGTTTTTTATTCTTCACTCACGACCGCTGCGCAAGCGACGCTGGTAAAGGCGATCGAGAAAAAATTTCCCGACATCAAGGTCGAATCGATCACCGCGGGGGGCGTCAGCCTGTACCAGCGGTTTGTCGCCGAACGGATTGCGGGAAAGGGCAAGGTCGACCTTATGCATTTCAGCTACACGCCCGGCTGGTATCATCTCGCCAAGGAAAAATGGGTGAAACCGGGTGTCGCCGAATTTCCGGAAGCAAAGGGCCATCCGGATTGGGCGAAAGACAAAAAGGCCCATTGGGTGGGATTGCGCGCGCCCAGCCTTCAGGTGATTTACAACACCGATAACGTCAAGCCGGGCGAAGTACCGAAGAGTTGGGCGGAATTCACCCAACCGAAATGGAAGGGCCGGCTCGTTCTGGTCGATCCGTTCCAATCCGCGGGCCTTTGGGATTTCTTTTACGGCAGCAAGGATTTCGGCGCGGACTACATCAAGGGTCTGTTGAAGAATGGCGCCTTGGTCCAATCCCGCATGGGCGCGTCCACGGAACGCGTGGCGACCGGCGAACGCGATGTGACATTCGTATTCGAATACATCGCCATCCGCCGCATCGCGAAGGGCGCGAAGATCAAGATCGCCAAGATGAAGGAAGGCACCCCGGTGATCCCCGCGTCGTTCGGCATGATCAAGGACGGTCCGAATCCGAAGAACGCGGAGAGGGTCTATCGTTGGATCATTTCGAAAGAAGGTCAGACGGTGATCACGCAGAATGTGAAAATCAATTCCGCGCGGACCGACGTGCCGCACGTCAAAGGTATTCCCTATCCTTTCAAGCCGCTCTACTCGAACTGGGAGAAGCTTTACAAGGAACAGGACAAATACCGCGCCTTCATGACCAAACATATCCGTGAAGGCAAAAAGATGCGGTAAGTGAGCCCCTCCTTCCGGAGGCAGCCCCTGTCGGCCAATATGATGAAATTTCCAAGTACACCGCGCCTATTGGAATGGGGCTGCCTCCTCTTCGTGGGGGCGCTTGTGCTCTACCCGCTGTTCTGGCTTGTCCTCGGCAGCCTTAAGACCGATCCCCGCAGCCCGGATTTCACGCTCGCCGCTTTCGAGGCGGTCATCTCGGCCGACTATATGGGCGAGGTTCTCCAGAACACCGCCGTCATGTCGGCGGGGGTGACGATTTTGTCGGTGCTGATCGGCGTGCCGCTGGCCTGGATCGTCGGACGGACCGACACGCCGTTCAAAGAATACATCAGCATGATCGCGATCCTGCCCTTCATCATGCCGCCGATCGTGGTGTCGGTGAGCTGGGCCTATCTGGGCACGCCGAAGGTGGGCTTCATCAATTTGTTCTGGCGGTGGCTGTTCGACACGAATTCGCCGCTCTTCGATATTTTCACGATGGGCGGGCTGATCTGGGTGATGGCGCTGTCGCTTGCGCCCTATGTGTTTATCTTCACGGTAACCGCTTTCCAGAATATGGATCCGACGCTCGAAAACGCCGCGCATGTGAGCGGTGCGGGGCCTTGGAAAACGACCCTCCGGATCACCATTCCGCTTGCGGCACCGGCAATTCTCTCCGGCGCGCTGTTGGTGTTTATTCAGTCGCTGGAAATTTTCGCCATTCCGGCCACCATCGGCGTGTCGGGCGGAATCTATGTTTTCGCTACGCAAATGTGGCGCTTAATGATCGGCATACCGCCCAATTTTTCACATGCGGCGGCGATGTCGATTCCACTCCTGTTTGTCTGCGCTCTTGCGTTATGGGCACAGACCAAAGCCCTGGGCAGGGGACAGAAGTACACCACCGTTGTCGGCAAGAGCTTTCGGCCGCGTCTGGTTTCCCTCGGGCGCTGGCGGTATCTGGCGCTCGGTTTTGCCGGATTTTACCTCTTGATGTCGGCGGTGCTGCCGATGCTGACGCTTGTCTACGGCACTTTCATCACCAATCGCGGGCGGCCGCCTATTTGGGAATTTCTGACGCTTAATCATATTGCCGAAATGTTGGGCGGTGACGGCAGCGCGGTGATCTTGCGGTCGATTGAGAACAGTCTTCTGCTGAGCTTCATGGGCGCGACCATCGGCGTGATCCTGTCCGCGGTGATTGCGTATTTCGTCGTGCGCAGCCGCTGGAAGGGGCGCGCCACACTGGATTTCCTCGCGCTTATTCCCGTGGCCATTCCGGGTGCGGTGATCGCCATCGCGCTGATGTGGGCGTATATCCGGCCGCCGTTCAACCTCTACCATACGCTCTGGATCATCCTGCTGGCCTACATCACCCGCTTTTTGCCCTTCGGCGTGAAGGCGGTTTCCAATTCGGTGACGCAAATTTCGGAGGAATTGGAACGGGCCGCTTCGGTGGGCGGCGCCAATTGGTTCACGATGTTCCGCAAGATACTCGTGCCGCTGGTGCTGCCGGGCATCGCTGCCGGCTGGGTGATCCTTTTCGTGTCCATGATGCGGGAACTCTCCGCCTCGATCATGTTGTTCAGTTCGAACAACGAGGTGATCGGAACAATTCTGATTCAGCTCTACGATGAAGGAGAATTTTCGCAGGTCTGCATTCTGTCGCTGATCATTGTCGTGCTCTCCTTGGGGTCGGTTGCCCTGGTGCGGCGCGTCCTGAGGCAAAAAGATATGGGGGGGATATCCTGATGCAGGATGTGCGCGTCGAAAAATTGGTCAAGCGCTTCGGCGATGTCACCGCCGTGGACGGCGTGTCTTTCGAAGTGCCCAAGGGCAAGCTGCTGACCCTGCTAGGGCCGAGCGGATGCGGCAAGACCACGACACTGAACATCATCGCGGGTTTCGAGAACCTGGATGAAGGTGAAGTCTATGTAGGCGACCGCCTTATCAGCAGCAGTTCGCAGGGTGTCATCCTGCCGCCGCACAAGCGCAATTTGGGGATGGTGTTTCAATCCTATGGATTGTGGCCACATCTCAGCGTCAGAGACAATGTCGCCTTCGGGCTGCAAATGCGCAACGTTGCAAAGGCGGAAATCTCCTCCAGCGTCGAGCACGCACTGGAATTGGTGCGCCTTGGCGGAATGGGCGAACGATATCCCGCGCAGCTTTCCGGGGGACAGCAGCACCGCGTGGCCTTTGCCCGCGCGCTCGTCTATGAGCCCGATGTGTTGCTGCTGGACGAGCCGCTGTCGAATCTGGATGCGGCGCTGCGCGAGGAAATGCGCCTCGAATTGAAAGAACTGCAAACCGCGACCGGAATAACGACTTTGTTCGTCACCCACGACCAAATCGAGGCCATGGTAATGAGCGATATCATCGTCGTGCTCAACCATGGCCGTATCGAACAGATTGGCGCGCCGCAGGAAATTTACGAACGGCCGGCCAACCAGTTTGTCGCTGGGTTTATCGGCGTGTCCAACTTCCTCAAAGGGGAGATTGCGGAGAGCGCGGGGCATGACGGCCTCGACGCGGTCAAGGTCGATGGCGAAACGCTCTATTGCGCGCCGACGGGTGTGTCCAAAGGGAGCCCGGTCCTGCTGTCGATCCGGCCGGAAGACTGGGTGGCGAGCCTGGAACCGCCGGCGGAAGGCAACGTCAACGTCCTCCGGTGTGAAGTCGAGAAGGCGGTCTATATGGGTGGCGTGTTGGAGCTCTGGCTGAAGGCGGGCGGGCAACAGGTACGGGTCCATGGTCACCGGCTGCCGATGCTCGAGCCGGGCAGCGCGGTCTGTATTCGCGTTCAGCCTGAATTCATCAAGGTCATTGAATAGCCGCGCGCCGCTACTCCAGCCGCATGCCGAACTCTTCGCGAAAAATGCGCTGTCCCCTTGGCGTGACCATGACGGCGCGTGTGCCGTCCTTGCGGCGAATCCAGCCCTTCGCAAAGCTGTGATTGCAGATCGCGGTCCCGACGGCGCCCGCCAGGGTGCGGCCGCCTTTCGCTCCAATCGAGACAGGGACGGCACAGGATGCGCGCCGCGCGTTTGCCGGGGCGGGCCAGCAGCGCGTCGACGTCGATCTCCATCCGGCCCAGCAGCGCGAGTCCGGCATCGGTCACCAGACCGGCATCGTCCGTCAGCTCGACATGACCGTCCGTGACCAAGGCGTCCGCGAGCGCGACGCCCAAGCGGCCCGCAAGATGGTCGTAACAGGTCCGCGCCGATCGCAGCGCCGCATCCCGCGGGCCGGTGGAGAGCCGCGGCCGGTCCGGATCGGGAACCGAGGCCACTTGCATAATGCTTTCCATCATCCGCGCGACCGCCGGCGAGGCGAGACGGTGGTAGCGATGCCGCCCCTGTTTTACCACGCTGAGAAGACCCGCCCCGACCATGCGGGCCAGGTGGTCGCTCGCCGTTTGCGGTGTGATGCCGGCGACGCGGGCGAGTTCGGTCGCCGTCAGCGCGCGGCCGTCCATCAGCGCATGCAGCATTCCGGCACGGCCCGGGTCGCCCGCAAGGGCCGCGACTTCGGCGAATTTGGCATTGCTGGCCATTGTCGAACTCCTTGGTAGGGCGAGATCACTGTACGCGGCGCCGCCGACCGATGCTTCGGTTCTGACCGTAACATTCCCCGCGGACACTGCGTAGGGTGCTTGCATCGTAGCGCCTGCAGGGAATTTGAGACATGCGGAACGTTGACTGGAAAAGTTTTGAACTCGCCCCGACCGAAGGCAGTTGGGAGCCCGCCAGCTACAACATCATTGGGGCGGATGGCCGCGAATATGGGCGCTGGCGCAGGGTGCTGCGGGAACACAGCCATGGCCTTACGGTTATTTCCCGCTACAAGGCCCCGCCGGGCAAGGCATGGAAGATCATCGGCAAAGCGTCCGAGCTGGGTGAAGAGGTCTACATTCTGGAGGGCGGCTATTATGACGCGGCGGGGCGCGTCGTTGCCGGGCCGGGCATGTACCGTTTCAATGCGCCGGGCGCCGTTCACGGGGGAATCTCGCGCGATCTTACGCTCTATATTCATTGTTGCAGCGGCGAGCCGGACGACATCGTGTCGATCGACCTGATCGATTTCGAGCCGGTAGAGCAGGTGTCGCTGGCACTGTCGCCCGCTTCCTATTCGCCCGGCTGTTGCTCGCCGCTTCGCGGCAAGGATGTCTAAGGGTCCGATGTTATCGGCCTGGAAACGCGCGACGAGGCCGCATAAGCTTTCATCCGGTCTCGTCAACTCGGGAATGCCGGATGGAACACCTCCGTGAGCTTGCAAATGCCGATGCGCTGGCCCGGCGCTGGGGCAAGAAGTGCGACCTCGTGATGCTGCTTGGCGTCGGCGACGAGAACTATTTCATCCGCGTCCAAGCGGGTGCGGTGGCGTCCGTTGACGCGGCTGACGGCAAGATTCGGTCCTGGGATTTCGCGATCCGCGGGCCCAAATCGGCCTGGGAGGCGTTTTGGGCCACCGTGCCGGCGCCGACCTACCATGACCTGATCGCCATGCGCGCCTGCGGCCACATCACCATCGAGGGGAATTTGCAAAAATTCTTTGCGAACATCCTGTACGTCAAACGGCTGCTCGAATTGCCGCGAGCGAAGCGGGACGCGGCGTGAGCGGCACCCGGATCGAGCCCATCGTCGGGCGGTATATGGCTGGAGGTGTGGGGCCAGGCGCACCGGGTGTACTGGGAGGAGGCGGGCGAGGGCATCCCGCTGCTGTGCCTGCATACGGCCGGGTCCGATGGCCGGCAGTACCGCGCGCTGTTGAACGACAGCGACATCACCCGTGACTTTCGCGTCATCGCCTTCGACATGCCGTGGCACGGAAAATCCTCGCCGCCGGCGGGTTGGGAGGTCGAGGACTATGTGTTGACTACGCAAAAATATCTCGAATTGATCCTCGCCGTCTCGGACGCTTTGGAACTGGACAAGCCGGTTGTGATTGGGTGTTCGATCGGCGGCCGCATCGTGCTCCATCTGGCGCGCCGGCATCCCGACGCCGTGCGCTGCGTCATCGGCCTGCAATCGGCGGGGATGGCCAATCCCTATTACGACACCACCTGGCTGTACCGGCCGGACGTTCACGGGGCGCATGTGTGCGCGGGCATGGTGTCCGGTCTCATCGCGCCCACGACGCCGTCCGATCAGCGGTGGGAGACGCTGTGGCACTACATGCAGGGCGGGCCGGGCGTGTTCGAGGGCGATCTGCATTTTTACACGGTGGAAGGGGACATCATGGAACACATCGATGAAATCGACACCGCCCGATGCCCCGTCTATATGCTGACCGGCGAATACGATTTTTCCTGCTCGCCCGAGATGAGCCGGATTACCGCCGAGGCGATTCCCGGCGCGAAATTGCAGATCATGAAAGGGCTTGGGCATTTCCCGATGAGTGAAAACCCGGAACAGTTCAAATCGTATCTGATGCCGGTTCTCGATGACATTCGGGGGTAGCGGTTCACCATGCCCTTCTCAACCGAGCCTTATGGCACGAAGAAGTTCGCGACGGTCAACGGCAAACGCATGGCCTATCTCGACACCGGTGGGGACAGCGGTGGGGACAGCGGTGGGGACAGTGGCGATACGATCGTCTTTCAGCATGGCAATCCCACCTCATCCTATCTGTGGCGCAACATCATGCCGCATTGCGAGGGCGTTGGCCGTCTCGTCGCCTGCGACCTGATCGGCATGGGCGAGTCCGACAAGCTCGAGGAGTCCGGGCCTGACCGCTATACCTATCGCGAACAGCGCGACTATCTGTTCGCGCTGTGGGACCAACTCGCGCTCGGATCCCGTGTCGTGCTCGTGCTGCACGATTGGGGATCGGCACTGGGCTTCGATTGGGCGCGCCGGAACGCCGACCGGGTGAAGGGAATCGTCTACATGGAGGCTATCGTCCAGCCGCTGACATGGGACGACTGGCCCGAAAACGCGCGCCGGGTCTTCCAGAACTTTCGCTCCGACGCGGGCGAGGCGATGGTTCTGGAAACAAACGTCTTCGTCGAGCGCGTCTTGCCGAGTTCGGTCATACGTCAGCTCAGCGACGTGGAGATGGCGGCCTATCGCGCGCCGTTCGCCACGCCGGGCGAAGACCGGCGGCCGACTTTGACCTGGCCCCGGCAAATTCCGATCGACGGGGAACCGGCCGATGTGGTCGCGGTCGTCAAGGAATATGCGGAATGGCTGGCCGGCAGCGACCTGCCGAAGCT
>CAYYBI010000427.1:0-3910 GCA_964469835.1 uncultured Rhodospirillaceae bacterium | reverse complement strand
GGCGGGTTCGGTCACCGAATCGATGTTCGTGGTCTTGTTGCGCACCCGGCCCTTCACCCAATCCTTCGCCGTGTTGATCACCAACGGATAGAGCCAGGTCAGAAACGCCGATTCGAAGCGAAACCGGTCAATCGACCGCGCCAGCTTGATACACGCGTTCTGCGTAATATCCTCGGCATCGGCCCTGTCGCCGCACCATTTATAGGCGATGCGGAAGATGACGTCGTAATAGGTGCGTAACAGCGCTTCGAACGCCGCCCGATCGCCGCTTTGCGCCTGTTTTATCAGGGTATTTTCGTCCACCGGTTCCGTCATCAAGGGGCCCTGGCTTGCTTTCCTGCCGGTTAGACGATGATGCGCTCGGAATCCTTGGAAATTTCTTTAAAAAAATTGCCGCTATCGAAAATTCGTCGAAATTGGCTATCGCCGCATGCGTCTCAAATTCGTGCGACGACGTCCTTGCTGGCCGGAACTTCGCCAATTTCGACCCGTTTGACCGCGTCGACCAGGCCGCTGTTCGCCGGCGTCGCAATGCCCACCGCTTCGCCCTTGGCGGCGACAAAGCCGTTGATGAGCTCGATTTCGGTGCGGCGACCCTTGGCCATGTCCTGGCCCATCGATGGGCGCTGCGCGTCGTTGCGCTTCTTGTTGCCTTCATCCATCGCTTCGTCGACCCGCTTGCGGGCCGCATTGTTCCCTTCGACCGCACCGACGATATCCTCCGGTGACATGCCGGCCACCTTCTCCAGCCGATAGCCAAGCGACCAGCCGACCCGGACCGCCTCCGCGCCGATGCGGAGCGAGATATCACGCGTCACCGGGTCCGAATCCCGTTCCCGACCGCTCATTCCCGTGGCGGCCGACAGCCCGTTTCGCATGCTGTTGACGATGAGCTTCGTCCAACGCTCGCCCCAAAGATTGGTGGTCACCATGGACGTGTCGCCGCACTTCATCAATTCGGAAACTTCCTGCGCCCGCGGGGTGACGCGGCCGTGCAACTCACCGACCCGGAACACCGCATGATTCTCGTCGCCCAGCGGGACGTTGCGCTGAATATGGCCAGGTCCGATAAGTTCCGCCGCGATCGTGCTGGCGATGCAGCCAATGGTCTTCTCCGCGCCGACCGTCCGCGCGACCATTTCCTCGTTCATGCAATTCTGCAGCGAGACCACATAGCCATTCGGCGCCAGATATTGTTTAAGCAGAAAGCAGGCCCATTCGGTGTCATAGGATTTGACACTGCAAATGCCGATATCGATCGGCCGGCCCTTCGAAATCTGCTGCATCTCGGTCATGTGGATCGCCTTGACCGGAATGGTGACGCATTCGGGTTCCGTCAACCCGTCGATCTTCATGCCATGCCGGTTCATCTGGTCGACATGTTCGGGCCAGGGGTCGACCAGGGTCACATCCTCCCCTGCCCGCGTCATATGCGCGCCCGCATAGCCGCCGATCGCGCCGGCGCCGAGAACGACGATACGCTTTCCCATTGGTTTTCTCCCGCTGCTTATTGTTATTTCGCCAATGGCCTGGAAGAAACCAGCCATGCCGTCGCGCGCCGGGCTTCCTAGAGCAAGCCCCAACCGCCGGTATACTGCCAAACAACGTAACCGCAATAAAGCAGGACGAAACCCGCCCCGGCGGCGCGGCCGATTTGGGGCAGCATCCGCACCCATAACGACAGGACGACGGTGATCGCAAGCAGGAACCACAGATCGAATTGAAGCATCTGCTGCGGTACCGGCACCGGTGTCACCGTCGCGACCAAGCCCATGATGCCGAGAATGTTGTAGATGTTGGCGCCGAACACGGTCCCGAGCGCGACATCCGAATGACGGCGCAAGGCGGCGATCACCGCCGTCGCCAATTCCGGCAGCGAGGTGCCCAGTGCGACCACGGTCAACCCGACCACTTCCTCCGAGACACCGGCGTCGCGCGCCAGCGCAACCGCTCCCTGAACCAGAAATTCGGCGCCGAACAGCACGCCCAGCAGGCCGACGCCCAGCACCATGATGGCGCGCGGCGCCGTCTGCGGCGCCTTTTCCGCGAATTCCTCCGCCTCTTCCGAATAAACGTTTTCGGCCGGCGAACGGCGACGCTCGGACTGAAAATTGTAGACCGTCATCGCCACCAGCAGCAGCACCATGATGATGCCCTGCCAGCGCGCGATATCGCCGTCCCACGCCAACAGGATCAGCAATCCGGTTGCCGCCGTGAGCACGATGCTGGTGGTTTTTAGGGAGGCGCCCCGCTCGAGGGAAATCGGCCAGATAAGCGCGGAGACCCCCAAAATCAGTATAAAATTGCAAATATTGCTGCCGACGACGTTGCCGACGGCGATCCCGGGCGCGTCCTTGAACGCCGCGTCCATGCTGACGAAAAGCTCCGGCGATGTGGTGCCGTACGCGACCACGGTGGCGCCGATCATCATGGGCGATACGCCGTATCGTCGCGCAATGCCGACCGCGCCGCGCACCAACGCGTCGCCGCCGACAAACAACAGGGCGAAGCCAACCGGAATTAGCAGGTAGACCATACGCCAGCCCTGTCCCTTGAAGTCTGCTGCAGCGCTACTGCGCCGGCCGATCGACGAATTATCATGAAGTCCCCTGGCGGTCCTTCCGGGGCGCGCGGAATCCGCCCGGCGCCTGATTACAATTTAATCTCGCCAATTGAAACCTCTTTGCTAGGATCAGCGATGCCACCGGCCACGGTCCGGTCCCACCCAATATGAACGGCGCCATGCAATGCGCGTATCCAAACGATCCGCTCCGCCTCGTACATTGGGTGAGAGAATGCTTTGAACAATAGGGTATCGACGACGACTCGATACGATCGAACCTTAACCTTGTGAATTCCAGGAGAATGACGATGGCCCGCACCCCATCCAAAAAAAATACCACCGAAAAGGACGTCATGGTGACGATGCGGGATGGCGTTCGACTGGCCACGGATATCTATCTGCCATCGGCGAAGTCCGGACCGTCCGACGGCGCCTATCCGGTGATCTTCGAGCGCACGCCCTATAACAAGTCGGCGCCCTCGCGGACCGAAAAACGCGCCGGCGACAAAAAGCCGATGACCCGCGCGGCAACGGCGAAATATTTCACCCAACATGGTTACGCGGTGGTCGTGCAGGATTGCCGCGGCCGCTACAAATCCGAAGGTCGGTTCACGAAATACCTCGACGATGCGGAAGACGGCTTCGACGCGATGCAATGGCTTGTCGAACAACCCTGGTGCAACGGGCGGATCGGCACATTGGGATTGTCCTATGCGGCGCACACGCAAATGGCGCTAGCCTCGCTCAACCCGCCCGGCCTCGCCTGCATGTTCGTGGATTCGGGCGGGTTCTCGAATGCCTATTCGAGCGGTATTCGCCAGGGCGGCGCCTTCGAACTGAAACAAGCGACTTGGGCCTACCGGCAAGCGCTGCAAAGCCCGGCGGCGAAAGCGGATCCGGTCGTCATGGCGGCCTTGAAAGATGTTGATATTCGCGACTGGTTCACCCGCATGCCTTGGCGCGCCGGGCATTCGCCGATCGCCGCGGCGCCGGAGTACGAAGAATACCTGATTGAGCAATGGACCGCGGGAACCTTTGACGACTATTGGAAGAAGGCCGGCATCTATGCCAAGGGGTTCTACGAGGACATGCCGGACGTGCCGATGATCCATATGTCGAGCTGGTACGACCCGTACACCAAGACGGCATCTGAGAACTTTCTCGACCTGTCAGAGATGAAGCAGGGGCCGATCCATTTGATTCTCGGTCCCTGGACGCATGGCGACCGGATCCTGCGCTATGCAGGCGATGTAGATTTCGGCCCGGACGCCACTCTCGACGGCTCGCTCGCCGGGGATTTCCTCGCTCTGCGCCTGCAATGGCTGGACCGCTGGTTGAAGGACGACC
>CAYYBI010000426.1:0-13087 GCA_964469835.1 uncultured Rhodospirillaceae bacterium | reverse complement strand
CTCGCGATCCGGGTCAGTCGCGAGATACAAATGATCCGCACCGTTGATCGCATCGGCGATCGCATCCATGTGTTTTTTGGAATTCGCATCGACTTCCCAAGACATGTTGAAGTCTTGGTCGGGCTCCACCGAGCCATTCTTTGCGGGGAGATCGCGCACATGGCCATAGCTCGCGACCACCTTGTAATCGGGTCCGAGATATTTGTTGATGGTTTTCGCCTTCGAGGGCGATTCGACAACGACCACGTTCATAGGGTCGGGCTCTCTGTGTGCTTTAAGTAAACGAAATTTGTCTTGTGGGTATCGGCTTTGCCAGAATCCAGCGCTACTCTTTTCAGTATTCGCCGACTGGGTTGCAAGGAAGTGACATCGCCCGAGGCGTTCGTCAACCATCCTGCATCAGAAAAAATCACTCCTCATCGCTATGCTAATCATGGCCAACGAAATTTTTGTTCGGCTGAATGGGCGGTTCGGACCGGACGGAAATCAGGCACTCCATCGTTGAGACGAGGAGTTGCGCCAGCGATTCAGCACTGCCGCCGCTGCGGTATGATCAATTTGATCGAAGTAATCTATGGCTTTGGTGTAGTCCTCGGTCACCCTGAATGCTTCGGCGGGCAGGCTGCCCGAAAGATGGCAAATTATCTGACTGAAAACTTCTTTCTCCATGCCGGACGCCTTGCATGCAGTCGCCAGCGTCTCCATCCCCGCTTCATGCAGGATCAATGACATCGCTTCGAGCGGCAGATTGAGCTGGGATGCGAATGCGCTTTCAAAGCCGGGCATGTCGCCCAAATTCAGATAGCGCAGCAAGGCATAGCCTGATGCCGAATCGCCGCTGCGGTCGGCAGGGCTGGTGCCGATAATCTCCGCGGCAATGTCCTCTTCCATCGGAGCATTCGACGCCGCGTCCCGTAGCTGGTTCGTGCCGAAGTCTTTACTGAGCGCATGCTCAACGGAGTCCGAAACGGCATTCGGATCCACCTGATAATTCGCCAGGATGTAGTCGCGCAAGGAATTGCCCACCCAGACATACATTTTTTGTGCAAGATCGGACGTCATTTCCCGGCGATGGATGAGCGGTTCCCGCAACGTATCGAACTCGATCGACTTGTCGACCATCTTGCGCATCGCCGTTTCGCTGATTTCCGCCGTCTCATTGCAAAGCAATGTCGTCATGACGCCGGGATCGTCTTGTTCCAAAAGGCATTCAGTTACGCGGGTCGAATTGTTCGGCCGGATGGCGATCGCCTGGCGATGCTGTTTGGTCCGGTTGACGATAATGTCCAGCAAGTCTTCGTCTTGCAGCAAGGCGGAATGCAGGATTATCGGGTAGGCGACAGTGATTTCGTCGCTGGCAAGAAATTGCACCAGATCTCGCGGCACGTCGGTCCGCTCCGCGAGGTAGTCGGCGATGTGGCGCCGAATGCGCACTTCGACTTTGTCCACCAGCAACCGCAGGATCTCGAATGCCAGTTCGAGTTCGCGTTCCGTCAAATCCATTTTGGACGCGAGACACATTTCGGCGACAGAGGCGGCAAGGCCGCCTTTACCGTCGAGTGCGCGCTTATAGGCCAGTTCGAGTAGCGTCTGATAGGGAGTAGAGGCCATATTCCGGAAATTTCTTGTCTTGTTATTCCAATGTGCGTTGCGAACGGGTCGGAAGGAATTGATCGGAACGAAATGCGTCTAAGTGCATATCATTCTCGAAGCAGTGTTCATAAATAGTTAATTCGCCTTATTCTATCCAAGTCTTATAAATAGACAAGCGTTGTTTGATTAATTCTGAGAAATTCTAAATAGATTATTAAGGAGATTGGTACTCACTTCGATTCAAATCCCATTGATCGTTAATACTTTCAACTAAATTTGTGGCTACTAGGAAATCAGAGCTACAAGATTTCCGGGCTGCCGTTCCAGTCGGCCGGCAAGCTCCAAATCCAGCAGAATGTTCCACACCACGGTCGGCGTGAATCCCGTGTCCCGAACAATATCGTCGACCGCGAGTGGCGTTGGTCCCAAGATGTTGAGTACCTGTCGGCTTGCCGTTGCGGTGGCACGCACCGTTGTTGTCGGCTCGGGAAGCGGCAGGGCGTCGGTTGTGTAAATCGAACTCCGGCGTTGGGCAAGCCCGGCGCTCCGCATTGCCGACAATTCCGATATTACGTCATGCGCGGATTCGGTCAGTTTCGCACCTTTGCGGATTAGGTCGTTGGCGCCCCGGCAACGGGGGTCCTGAGGCAATCCGGGGACGGCGAACACCTCGCGGCCCTGTTCGCCCGCGAGCCGGGCGGTGATCAGGGAACCCGATCGCAACGCCGCTTCGACGACGACGATTCCGAGCGCAAGACCTGAAATTATCCGGTTGCGCCGGGGAAAATGTTGCGCCCGTGGTTGTACGCCGCAGGGCAGCTCAGAAATCACCAGCCCGCGCGCGACGATATTCGCGTACAGCGCGCTGTTTTCCTTCGGATAAATGACATCTACACCGCCCGCGAGTACGGCGACGGTGCCATGCTCCAAGGCGCCGGCATGGGCGGCGGCATCGATACCACGCGCCATGCCCGACGCGACCAGCAATTCCGCCTTTGCAAGATCGGCGGCAATGGTGCGGGCGAAATTCCGGCCATTGGTCGAGGCGTTGCGGGCGCCGACGACCGCGACCGCATCCCGGGCCAGCAGGCTTGCATCGCCGAGGATCGAGAGGGCGGGAGGCGCGTCGTCGAGCGCGGCGAGCGGCGTCGGATAGTCCGGCTCGCCGTAGAAGAGATGCCGGCCGCCGAGTCGGTGCAGCGTCTCGCATTCGCGCTCGGCGGCCTCAGCGGAGCAGATCCGCAACGCCCGTTTTCGGCCGCCCCGCGCGGCGAGATCGGGCAGGGCGGCGAGTGCATGTCCAGCGCTGCCATAACGGCCCAGCAATTGCCGAAAAGTGACCGGGCCAACGTTTTCGCTGCGTGCCAGACGAAGCCGATCGAGCCGCTCCTGCGGTATCAATCCCGTTGATGTGTCATCCTGCATCGCAAAACCATGAAACGATGCCGCGAATTCGTCAATCGCGCGATTATTACGCGGGAACACTACCCATGATTGTGGTTCGCCACATCATCCGGCGCTGCGGCAAGGCGTAGTCGTGAATCGCCAGATGTTGGACCAGGCAGTTGTCCCACATCACCAGGTCATATCGCTGCCAGTGATGGCGGTACGTGTATTCCGGCCTTGTGCATCGGGCGGCCAGATCTTCAAGCAACGGCTCGGCCTCGGCATCGGACATGCCGGTAATGCCGACGCATTCGCCGGCGACGACATAGATGCATTTCCGGCCGGATTGCGGATGGGTCCGGATCACCGGATGGTCGACCGGGGGCAGGGAGGCCCGCTCTTCCTCTGTCAAGGGTTTGCGGTTGCTCTTGCCGGCCTTCGCCCGCCGGGCGTGTTTGCCTTCGTAGGAATGGACGGTGCGGCGTCCCTCGAGCAGTGTTTTCGTCGCATCGGGCAAGTCGTCATAGGCCGCGGCCGTGCTGCTGAATAAGGTGTCGCCGAGCACTGTGCCGTCCTTGACCGGAACTTCGCGCGCATACAGCAGCGATCCCCGCGGCGGCGCCGGAATATAGGACATGTCGGTGTGCCAGGTGGTTCCCGCATCCGCCACGCCAACGAACTCGCCGCCTTTTTCGATGTTGGTGATCAGGATAATTTCCGGATGGTCGGGCATGGCGAAGGTGCTGCGCACATATTCCTCGACCTCTCCGAACCGCTCGGTAACCGCGACCAGTTGACGCTCGGTCAAATGCTGGTCACGGAAAACCAGGACACCGTGCTCGGCATAGGCCCGCTCGATCGTGCGGAAAGTGGCGTCGTCGATCGGTTGCGACAGGTCGACGCCGCGCACTTCCGCGCCAAGCGGCGCGCCGGAGGGAATGATTTCAATTGCTGTTTGCGCATCTGTCATAGAGCGACTTTAGCCCAGATTTGGCCGCCGTGACGAGACCACAGCAATTCTTTTCGCCGCCGTGCTAGATTTCAGAGGCATTCGTCATCTTGATGTTTCTGCGCGCGCCTGGTCAGGCCTCTTGCAGCGTCAAGCGGGCGATAGCGATGCCATCTTCTCCGGCCACGCTGTAAAGCAGGTAAACGCCGTCGTCGTCCTCGAATATGGCCGGGTCGCGGAGTTCACGCACCGGTTCCGGGGCCAGGCCGCGCACCGACGGGCGAAGATCGAGAGTCGCTCCTTCGTAGTCATGCTCCGGTTCCAGAACGACGCGCGGAGGGCTCGGGCGCCAGTCACTCCAGTCTCGTGTCAGATCAATCTCGCTCAGCAGAATGCGTTCCGGGACATCGCCGACCTGCGTATAGAAGACGAGCAGCCGCTCACCCCGCACGAGCAAGGCTGCGTGGCGCATGTCGGGATCGAACAGTGTTGGGCCGGTCTCGAATTCGCTCATGCCGTCGCGCGACCGATAAAAGATACCGGGCATGGCAATGGCAATGTGCCAATCGCCGTGTCGAACCGTCCGCATATACGGCCCACCGAGGCACTCGTCGCGCGCCTGAAACTGGAGCCCGTCGGCGGACAGTGCGGCTCGCGTAAATTGCGGACTCTTGTTGCCTGTCGCCATGTCCGCTCCGTGATAGTACATCCGGATGCGCCGCGCGTGATCGTCGACATGAACATCCGGCGAGGCGATGTGGCCTTCGAAATGGCTTTCCGCTATGGGCAATACACCGGCTTCGTGCGTCCGCCACGGCCCGGTGAGGCGGTCGGCATAGGCAAGTCGTATATAGCGTCCGTCATGATGCGCAAAATAAAGATAGTAACGGCCGAGCGGACCGGGAATCCAATCGGGGACTTTGATGAGCGACGGTCCGTTCACGTTGTCACCCATCATGGAGTCCATGTTTGGCTGGATGATTGGTCCGTCGCCCAGCCGCTCGATCTCGATTTTCATGTCATGGTCTCGGCACGTTGCGGTATCCCTGAATATTCCACTGCCACGCACCGCTTTATAGCGTCAACCCGCTTGCCGTTGCGTTCGTTGCCAAACCCGACTTCGTCGTAAGGTATCCGGGGTCAGGTCTTCGCGCCGACTTTGGTTTCCTCGCCCCGCAGCAGGCGGCGAATGTTCGAGTGATGGCGTTGCCAGACGAGCACTGCGACTGCGGCGATGACCGCAGTGGTCTTCGGATCGGTGAAGAACCAGGCGAGGATGGGCGAAAGCGCCGTCGCAACCAAAGCCGCCAGCGAGGAGTATCGGGTGATGCAAACCAGCGCGAGCCATACCGCGCCGGCGATCGCGCCCACCGGCAGTGACAGCGCGAGCAACAATCCGCCAAACGTCGCCACGCCCTTGCCGCCCTGAAATCGGAGCCACACCGGAAAAACATGTCCAAGCACCGTGAACAGCCCCACAAGTGCGTGAAAGAAAATTTCCTCCGGCCACATCGCGCGCACGATCACGATCGGCACGATGCCCTTGGCGGTGTCGCCGATCATTGTACACAGCGCGACCCATTTCCTGCCGGTGCGCAGAACATTGGTGGCGCCGATATTACCGGAACCGATCTTGCGGATATCTCCCAATCCGGCAGCCCTCGAGAACAGGAGGCCGCACGGAATCGTGCCGATGAGATAACTCGCGGCCAAGACCGCCAGGATGACTCCGAGTGTTATGTCGCTGCCCAGCATGATGCGCTACGCCGCATAGGCGGTGTGGCCCTCAACGACGGTGCGCAAGATCATGCCCTGCACCGGCCGTTCGTCATAGGGGGTGTTCTTCGACTTACTGCGCAGTTTTTTCTCGTCGATCTGCCACGGGCGATCGGGATCGAACAGCACCAGGTCGGCCGGCGCGCCGCGCTGCAGCTTACCGCACGGCAGGCCCATTAAAGCCGCGGGCATCGACGTGACCTTCGCCAAGACGTCGAGCAGCGGCAGATGGCGGTTATGGTACAGCTCCAAGGTCAGAGGCAGCAGTGTTTCCAGCCCGACCGCGCCGAATTCGGCCTGATCGAAGGGCAGGCGCTTGGAGTCCTGGTCGTGCGGGGTGTGGTCGCTGGCGATCGCGTCGACGGTGCCATCCGCCAGGCCTTCCACCACGGCGCGCCGGTCGTCCTCGCCCCGCAGTGGCGGTGAGACCTTGGCGAATGTCCGGTAATCTCCGACCGCCGTTTCGTTCAACGCAAAGTAATTGGGTGCGGTGTCGCAGGTCACGGGCAGACCGCGCTTCTTGGCGCCGCGAATGGCTTCGATCGCCTGCGCGGTCGACAGGTGCCCGGCGTGGTACCGTCCGCCGGTAAGTTCAACCAGTCGCAGGTCGCGTTCGACCATCATCGCCTCGGCTTCTTTCGGGATTCCCGACAGGCCCAGCCGCGTCGCGATTTCACCTTCATTCATCACGCCGTCGCTCGCCAAGGCCGGTTCCTCCGGGTGTTGCATGATCATCAGACCGAAACCCTTGGCATAGCTCAACGCGCGGCGCATGACGAGCGCGTTGGCGATCGCCCGATTGCCGTCGGTAAAAGCGAGGGCGCCGGCTTCCGACAGCAGCCCCATTTCGGTGAGCTCCGTACCCTTGGTGCCCCGTGTAATCGAGCCGTAGCAGCGAATCTTCGCGCGATTCGCTTCCTGTGCCCGGCGGGCGATGAACTCCACAACCGAAACATCGTCGATCACCGGGTCGGTATTCGGGAGCGAGATCATCGTGGTGACGCCGCCGGCGACGGCCGCGTCACCGGCGGTTTCGATCGTTTCCTTATGCTCTGCACCGGGTTCGCGGAGCTGTACCCGCATGTCGATCAATCCCGCGCTCAGGCACATGCCGCCGCAATCAATGGTCTCGTCGACCGACGGCGCACCGTCCTTGAACAGGTCGGGACCGAAATCGGCGATCCGGTCTCCCTGCACCAGCAGCGCGCCCGGGCCGTCGAGCCCGCTTTCCGGGTCCAGCAGGCGTGCGTTCAGGAAGGCGATGCGCTTATCCATCAGGGCTCGTTACCCGGCTGTTCGCGGGTCAGCAGGTCGAGACAGGCCATTCGCACCGCGACCCCCATTTCGACCTGTTCGCGGATCAGCGACCGGTCGAGGTCATCGGCGATTTCGGAATCGATTTCGACGCCACGGTTCATCGGGCCCGGGTGCATGACCAACGCGTCCGGCCTGGCGAAGGCGAGCTTCTCGCCGGTCAGGCCGAAATAATGGAAGTATTCTCGGATCGACGGCACGAACATGCCCTTCATGCGTTCCTGCTGCAGGCGCAGCATCATGACGATGTCACAGCCGGCGATGCCGTCCTTGAGGTTGTTGTAGACCTCGACGCCGTAGCGCTCTACCTCGGCGGGCAATAGCGTGGGCGGCGCGATAAGGCGTACGCGCGCGCCCATGGTGGACAGCAGGTGGATATTCGACCGCGCCACCCGGCTGTGCAGGATATCGCCGCAGATCGCTACGGTGAGGCCGGCGATCTTACCCCGGCGGCGGCGAATGGTCAGCGCGTCGAGCAGTGCCTGCGTCGGGTGTTCATGGGTGCCGTCGCCGCCGCTGATCACCGAGCAGTTGACCTTTTCGCTCAGCAATTGGACGGCGCCCGAATTGGGATGCCGGACGCACAGCACGTCGGCATGCATGGCGTTCAGCGTCATCGCCGTGTCGATCAGCGTCTCGCCCTTCTTGATCGAACTGCTGGAGACCGACATGTTGATGACGTCGCCGCCGAGCCGTTTCCCGGCCAGTTCGAACGATGTGCGGGTGCGGGTCGAGTTTTCGAAGAAGAGATTGATGACCGTACGACCGCGCAGAACGTCGCTCTTTTTGTTCGGCCGGCGGCTCTGTTCGACGTAGGAGTCGGAAAGATCGAGGATCAGCCCTATCGTCTCGGCGGATAATCCTTCGATGCCGAGGATATGCTTGTGCGGAAAGCGGTAAGCCGATTTCCCACTCGATTTTCGGGACGATTTGGACGAAGCGGTCATTAAAGCTGAACTTTAAGCACTCCGACGGTGCCTGCGCAAGCTCTACGATCCATCGCGCTATTTCAACTGGTTACAAGCTTGTCGGGGAGTTGGCTTCGCGATTGGCCGCCGCCGGGCGAATCGGGCCGGGCGCCGCTTTGCACCCGGGGCCAGCACGCGCTAAACCTGATTTGCGATGGGCTAGCGGAAGCGGGCGGACGATGATCGATCTTTATACTTGGCCGACGCCGAACGGGCACAAAGTGCAGATCATGCTGGAAGAGACCGGTCTGTCCTACACGACTCATGCGGTGGATATCACGGAAGGCGCGCAATTCGATCCGGCCTATCTTGCGATCAATCCGAACAACAAGGTGCCGTCGATCGTCGACCGGGATGGGCCGGACGGTATGCCCTATCCGGTCTTCGAGACCGGCGCGATCCTGTTGTACCTGGCCGAGAAAACCGGCCAATTCCTGCCGGACGCGCCGGCGCGTCGTTATGACGTCATCCAGTGGCTGATGTGGCAGATGGGCGGACTGGGGCCGATGCTGGGGCAGGCGCAGCATTTCCATCAATACGCGCCGGAGAAGGTGCCCTACGGTATCGACCGCTATAGCAGGGAAAGTTATCGCCTGCTCGGCGTGATGGAACGGCGGCTCGCCGCCGGGGAGTATCTCGTGGACGACTATTCGATTGCCGATATGGCGTGTTTCCCCTGGATCCGAATTCACAAGCTGGCGGGGCTGAGGCTGGACGGCTACGACAACATCGTGCGCTGGTATGGCGCGATCCGCGCGCGGCCCGCGGTGGGGCGGGGCATCGCGCTCCTGATCGATCAATGGAAGGATATTTCCAAGACCGACAGCGCCAAGCACCAGCTGTTCGGCGATCCGCAATACGAGGACCGACAATGACCGATGCGATAGCGATTCGTGACGCCGATTGGTATTTCGACTTCATCTCGCCCTTCGCGTATTTCCAGTTCATGGGGTTCGGGCAACTGCCGCCGGCGCTCTCGATCACCTGCAAGCCGGTGCTGTTCGCCGGGTTGCTGGGGCATTGGGGCCACAAGGGGCCGGCGGAAATCCCGGCGAAGCGACGTCAGACATACCGATTCTGCAAATGGTACGCCGACCGCCACGGAATTCCGTTCACGATGCCGCCGGCCCATCCGTTCAATCCGCTGGGACCACTGCGGCTTGCCATCGCCCTCGGCGCCACGCGCGAGGCAATCGGGTCGATCTATCAATTCCTGTACGGCGAGGGTGGTGACGCCGCGAACCCGGCCGGCTGGGCGGCGCTCGCCGGCAAGCTGGGGCTCACGGCGGACGAGGCGGCCGCGCGGATCGCCGCGCCGGACGTGAAGGACGCCCTCCGACGCAATACGGAGGAGGCGGTGGCCCGGGGGGTGTTCGGCGTGCCGACCTTCGTGGCGGAGGACGAAGTATTCTGGGGTGTCGATGCGACCGATATGTTCGTCGATTTCTTGCGCGACCCGGCGCGGTTCCGGTCGGGCGAGATGCAACGGCTCGGCGACCTGCCGATCGGGCAGGCGCGAAACCTGTAGCGCCAATTCCTTACTGGTCACCTGTCATTCCGCACGGCCGGACCATCGCCTTATAATCGCCATTGTGTGCAACTACGGATAATCGCACGATCTTTTTGAAGTAGCTCCGCCAGATTCGGCATAAATGGGAGGCTTCGGAAATAAGAGGGGGAGGCCCATTCGATGATATTAGGGCAGATTCACGGCGTCATGGCGCTGGTCGTGGCGGCGTTGCCGCTCGGCGCAATCGGGTTTTTCACCGTCTTCTATGCGGGCGCGGTGACCGAATTTTTTCCCGACGCGATGATCCGGCCCTTCATGCGCCATGCCGCGCCGCTCTATTGCTGGTCCATGACCGGGCTACTTCTGCTGGCAATGATCTTGAATGCCGGTTGGGGCATGCGCATCACGCTCGCCGCCGTGGCGGCTTCCTTCGTCGCCGCGGTGTTCGATCTCTTGCCGCGCTTGGAACAGATCGAGGAGCGGGCGCGGGAAGGCGATACCGCCGCTGCCACCGCCGCCACACTCTTGAGGCGGCTGATGCTGGTTGGCTGCGGCGCGCAATTCTTGCTCGTGCTGCTGGCCTATATCGGAATTATTAGCTGACCTGGACCCTCTAGGGCGCTGGATTACGCGCGCAATACCTTGCAAAGCCGCGTCTTCAAATTCGTCTGGTCGGCGATCGGATCCCGCTGGGTATGGTCGGTCAGAAAATTGACCGGGCGCCACGGGTTGTAGGGCTGATGTTCGCCCCATCCGATCGGCACGTAAACGGCGGTCGGGCGGATGCCGTCGCGGACCCAGGCGCGTGCCTCGATCGCGCCGTCCGTGGTTTCGATGCGGATGCGTCCGCCGTCCTCGACGCCAATCTTGGCCGCCTTGTCCGGGTGAATCTGGACATATAGGTCGGGCCACATCTCCTGCGCCTGCCAGAAATCATGCGTCCAGGAATGGAAATGCGGCGCGGGTGGGCGGCCGGTGATCAATTCCGTATCGAATCCCCGGGCGCGCAGCCGGGCGCTCGGCGGGTCGTTCGAGCCGTCGACGATGCGCGCCGGGCGCGTTCGCGCGGGCCGTTCGGAAAACATCGCGGGGAAGGTGGTGATTTCCTTGTCGGTATCGGTCACCACATAGGGCAGTTCGATGAGCTGTTCGGATTCGCTGTAGAATTCCGGCAGGGCGGAGAGGCCGAGCGCGGCGAAGGCACTTTCCTGTTCCGGCGTCCAGAATTCCAGCTTGCCGCTGGCGGTGCCGAATCGATTGCCCTTGGGACTGCCGAAGGCGGTGGTGCCTTCGCGATACAGGGTTTCGTCCGCGGCTGTGCGGGCATCGGGCGATGGTACGCGGATTGTGCGGTCGGGCCGCGCGCGGAAGTCTTCAACCGTACAGTCGCCAAGTTCGTCATGGCCGATGCATTGCTCGTCCCAGAACACGGCCACGTCCTTATAGCGATCCGGCAGCACGTCGCCGAAGCCGAGGCGCTTGCCGAGTTCGATCCAGATCCAGCCGTCCGGCTTGGCCTCGCCCGGCGGCTCGATGAATTTGTCGTTCCAGACGATGCGCCGTTCGTCGGCCGCGCGGGTGACGCCGCCTTTCTCGATACCGGTGGCGATCGGCAGCACATAGTCCGCAACCTCGCAGACCTCATTCGGGAACAGGCCGAAATGGACGATCAGCTCGAGCGCGCCGACCGCTTCGCGGACGCGCTCCTGCGAGGGCCAGTTCGAGAACGGATTGTTGGCGCAGATCATCGCCGTCACCGGATAGGGATCGCCGTCCGACATGGCGTTCAGCCAGGCGGCGGGGGACCGGCCGACCGCCGGTTTGGCGATGGGGGCGCGGCGATCCAGCGGCGCGTTCGCCTGAATGAAATGGGTCGTCGACATGTTGAAATAGCCGCCGCCGGGCCGGCCCCAATTGCCGGTGATCGCGGCAAGGAACATGAAGACGCGGTTGGTCTGCGTCGCATTACTGTGCTGGTTGAGGCCGCGGCTGGCGAAGATCATGCAACCGTCGGCGGCGGCGATTTCCTCGGCCAGGGTTTCGATGCGCACCTGTGGAATGTCGGTAATCGGTGCGGCCCAGGCGGGCGTATATCCCTTGTCGGCGATGAAGTCCCGCCATTCGGTCCAGCCGGCGACCCAATTCTCGCAGAACCGCTCGTCATGCAGGCGGTTGGCGAAGATATGCTGGATCAACGCCAGGCCGAGCGCCATGTCGGTGCCCGACCGGATCGCCAGCCATTCGTCGGCCTTGATCGCGGTGGCGCTCATCCGGGGGTCGGCGACGATCATGCGGGCGCCGGTCTGCTTGCGCCATTGGTTCACCATGCCGAAATAGACTGGCCGGGTTTCCGCCTGGTTGTCGCCGATATAGAGGAACAATTCGGCGCTGCCGATGTCGGTCGGCGTGTAGCTGTTGGCCAGCGCCCGGTTGCCCTGAACCAATCCGAAGGTGAGGTTCTTGCTGGAAGAACAGAACGGCTCCGTGCTTTCGATATTCGGCGTGCCCCAGAGCTGCGAGAACATCCGGAGATAGCCGTTGTTGCTGATGATGCCCGACCGGGTGCCGGAGAACAGCGCGAGCGTCTCGGCCCCGTGGCGGTCGCGCAGCACGGCCAGCTTGGCGGCAATCTCGTCCAGCGCCTGATCCCAGGAAATCGGCACCAGCGCGCCATTGCCGCGTTTGCCGGTCCGCTTCAGCGGCCGCGTCAGCCGGCGTGCGTTGTTGTAAAGCTGCAGCGTCATCTGCGACTTCGGACAGATGCGGCCCTGAAAATTGGGGTCTTCGTCGTTGCCGGCGATGCCGACCACCTTGCCGTTCTTGAGGTGGAACTTCAGCGGGCAGCCGTTGAAGCAGATATTGCAGCCGCCGGGTACCACGCGGTCGGCGGTGCGGTCCGCGCGGGCCGCGCGGTAAGGGCCTTCCATGGTCGCGGATTTCAGCGGATCGCGGCTCGATGCGTCGGCGACCAGGGCGAGCAGGCTGGGCACGGCGGGCTCCACCTCGACAGCTTCCGCGCCCGCCTCGGTGGCGCCATCGGTTTGCAGATAGACCGTGGCGGGTCCCATCAGATAGTGGTCGTGATCGAGCGGTTCCTGCGCCGCCTCCGCCGCCGTCGCCAGCAGGTCGTCGCGTTCGCCGAAATGGATCGCGTGGCCGGGACAGACGCTGGCGCAGGCGGGGATGCCGCCCTTGGCGCGGCGGTCGGCGCAGAGGTCGCATTTCACCGCGTGCTGGTCGACCGGGTCGAAGCCCATCGCGCCATAGGGGCAGGCGACCACGCATTCGCCGCAGCCGGTGCAGCGGCTCTCGTCGATCGAGACCACGCCGGTCTCCGGATCCTTCAGGATCGCCGGCGGGTTGACCGGACACGCGCGCAGGCAGGCGGGCCGCTCGCACTGCTGGCAGGTCACGGTGAGGAAATCGGTCTTCGGCTTGCCCGGTGTTTCGAGCCACAGCACCTTGTTGCGGTATTCGTGCGGACCCAGCCCGTGTTCCTGTTTGCAGGCGGCCTCGCAGCTCTTGCAGCCGATACAGCGTTCCAGATCGATCATCAGGGCGAGGCGGCTCATGGCAACGGGTGTCCCTGCT
>CAYYBI010000425.1:0-7017 GCA_964469835.1 uncultured Rhodospirillaceae bacterium | reverse complement strand
GGCCGGAATTCGTCTACCGCCACAAATGGCGGCTGCATGACTTGGTCTTTTGGGACAATCGCTGCCTGATGCACATCGCCGACCCGCCGAAACCCGGCTTCGACCGCCATATGCACCGCACGACGATTGAGGGCGACCGGCCCTATTGAGGATCCTCATTTCGGCGCCACGCTAGCGTCCCCGGCCGGCAATGGTCTACTCTTCATCAGGGAATAACATTCACGGGACAGCGGGAGCGCGCCGGCATGGATTTCGGGCTATTCAATTTGATGCAACACCGCGACCGGTCGAAATCATCGCGGGAAGTCGTCCGGGATGCGATTGACCAGACCATCGCCGCCGAGGAACTGGGCTTCGGGCGCGTCTGGTTCGCCGAGCATCACTTTTCCAACTACAGCCTGTGTCCCGCACCATTGATGATGTGTGGCTATGCCGCCGGCGTGACGAAGAAAATCAGGCTCGGCACGGCCGTCGTGGTGCCGCCGCTTTACAAGCCGGCACGCTTGCTGGGCGAGATCGCCCTGGCCGACACGCTATGCGACGGCCGTCTCGATCTCGGTGTCGGCAGCGGATACCAGGCTTATGAATTCGACCGCTTCCATGCCAATCTCGAACACAACAAGGAATTGATGTACGAGATGCTCGACATGATCGAGCTCGGCCTTGGCCAGCCGCATTTCACCTATGACGGTAAGCACTACCAGCAGCCGCAAACGGCGATCAATGTGCGGCCGGTGCAGCAGCCCTACCCGCCAATCTGGCTGGCCACCAACGACCCGGTCAGCGTCCGCCGCGCCGCCCGCAAGGGCTATACGCCGTTCTTCTCGACCCGTTTTTGTAGCCTCGAAGAGATCAAGCCGCTGCGCGACAACGTAGACCAATGTTTTCGGGAAGAAGGCGTCGATCCGACGAACATCCCCGTCGGCATGCTAAGCTTCGGTTTCGTCAGCGAAAACAAGAAAGAAGTCGAGCGCTATATGGATAACGCCCGTTTCCAGCGCCGGATTTCGTTCAGCCTTCGGTCACGACGGGAGACCGTGGTGGACGACTATTGGGTTGAGGAGAAGCCGTTCGACAACGAGCAATCCCTGGACGATGTCGCGGACCAGATTCTCTGCGGCGATGTCGAGAGCGTGACCGAACGCTTGGTGACGCTGCTCCGCGAAGTCCGGCCAAGCCATATCACTTTCTATTTCCAGGTCGGCGACCTGTCCGGCAAGGAAGCGATCGCCAATATGGAACGCTGGGCGAAATACGTCATTCCCGGCATCGAGAAGGAATTCGGCATGCCGCTGTCGGAGATCAACAAGCCACAACCGGCCGTGGCGACCGAGGCGGCGGACTAGGATAGCGAAGTCGATCACAACCCGGATTCGCCCGCTCTTGGCTTGGAGCGAACAGGAGGATCGGGGCGAACAAAACGGAATACGGTTTGCCGATGGTCCATAACAGGCGATCTTCGGCGTCCGCGGTCCATCAGACAGGGACGACGGATCGCATAGCAAGCGTGGGAGGGAATTGACGATGGGTAAGGTTAGCGGCGCCACTTTGATGGCGAGGAGTTTGAAGCAGCAGGGCGTGGAATACATGTTCGGGATCGTGGGTTTCCCCGTTCAGCCAATCGCAGCCGCGGCGCAAGAGGCCGGGATCACCTATGTCGGCATGCGCAATGAACAGTCCGCGTCCTACGCCGCACAGGCCGCCGGTTATCTCACCGGACGTCCGGGCGCGTGTCTCACCGTATCGGGCCCCGGCGTCGTGCACGCCCTCGCCGGGCTCGCCAATGCGCAACAGAATTTCTGGCCAATGATCTTGATCGGCGGCGCCTCGGCAACTTACCAAAACGGCATGGGCGCCTTTCAGGAGGAGCGTCAGGTTCAGATCGCCTCGCCATTCTGCAAGTTCGCCCACGCGGTCGAACATGTCCACCGCATACCGTTCTATGTCGAACTTGCGGTCCGCAACTCGATCTACGGACGCCCGGGCGCCGTCTATCTGGATATGCCCGACGACATCATCCAAGGCGAAATCGACGACTCCGAGGTCCCGGCAGTTGCAACGATTCCGGAGCCGCCGCGTACTCAGGCGATGCCGGATGATGTCGAGGCGGCGTTGGACGCACTTGAGTCGGCGGAGCGGCCGCTCGTCATTGTCGGCAAGGGCATGGGCTGGTCGCGCGCCGAGGATGAGGTTCGCGCCTTCATCGAACGCACCCGGCTTCCCTTCCTCGCCTCGCCATTGGGCAAAGGCGTCATCGACGACAATCATCCGCTGTCGGTCGGGGCCGCGCGCAGCCATGCGCTGAAGGAGGCCGACGTCATCTTCCTGATGGGCGCGCGGCTCAACTGGATCATGCATTTCGGCAAGGCGCCGCGCTTCAACAAGGACGTTCGCGTCATTCAGCTCGATGTGTCGCCAGAAGCGATCGGCAACAACGTGCCGACGGAGGTGGCTCTGCTCGGCGACGGCAAAGCAATCGTCGGCCAGCTCAACAAGTCGCTCGAAAATCGTCAATGGTTCTACCCGGCCGACACCGACTGGCACAAAGGGATCGCCGAGAAGGCGGCCGCGAATGCCGCCGCCGTCCAGCCGATGATCGACGACGATTCCAACCCGACGAATTACTATCGCGCCCTGAAGGATATCCGCGAATGGATGCCTGAGAACGCGGTCATCGTCGGCGAGGGCGCCAACACCATGGACATCGGCCGCACCCAGCTTCCCAACGCGGCGCCTCGGCTCCGGTTGGACGCCGGCAGTTACGGCACCATGGGCATCGGCATGGGATTCGCCATCGCCGCCGCGGTCGTCCATCCGGAACGTCCGATCGTCTCGGTGTCCGGCGATTCGGCGATCGGGTTTTCCGGCATGGAAATCGAAACCGCATGCCGGCTCCGGCTGCCCATCAAGATCGTGGTGCTGAGCAATGGCGGCATCGGCAGCGGCATCGCGGAATTCCCCAAGGACGCACCGCTACCGCCCCGCGTGCTGACCATCGGCTCGGGCTACGAAAAGATGATGGAGGCGTTCGGCGGCAAGGGATTCTACGTCGAGGACCCGAAGCAACTACGCGGCGCACTCGACGAGGCCATGGCCTTTGACGGGCCGGCGCTGGTCAATGTCCGCCTGCATCCGGAAGCTGGCCGCAAACCGCAAGAGTTTGGTTGGCACACGGGGTAGCAAATCGCCAGCAGTCATGCGCGGGTGCGGCTGTGCGCCGGACGCGCATTGGGCGACCGCTTGTTCGCACATTTCGACCCGGCCCGTCTCAAATAACTTCGCGGTCCCGCATGTCCTTTACCTCGTCGGCCGAAAAGCCGAGCCAATCGCCGTAGATCGCCTCGTTGTCGGCGCCGTGCAGCGGCGACGATTGCACCGGCACGTGGCTGTCGGACATCTTGAGCGGCCAGCCGGAGACGGTGACCTCGCCGCGCACCGGGTGCTCGACCTTGTTCATCATGCCGCGGGCATGAAGGTCGGGGTCGTTCATCAATTCGAGCGTGTTGAACACGGCGCCGCAGGGCACGCTCGCGCCCGCGACCTTTTCCATGACCACATCTTTGGTATGCTGCGACGTCCAGGCGGAAATCGCCTCGTCCACGATATCGCGATGCTCGTAGCGCGACTCGCCATCCTGCAATCGGGCGTCGTCCAGCAGATCCTCGCGGCCGATGATCCGCGTCAGCCGGCGCCAATGCTCTTCATTGCCGCGCGACGCGAAAATGTAACAATAGTCGTCCACGCCACCCGGTTTGCACGGGTAGAGACCGCCGGGAGACGATCCGAGAATGGTATTTCCCGCGCGCGGCAGCACACCTTCGTCGCGGGCCGCCTGCCGGCTCATCGGCGTGCGGCAATAATTCAGCATCGCATCGCGCATGGCGATTTGAATATGCTGGCCACGTCCGGTGGTCGTGCGCTGGAACAGCGCCGCGATGATGCCCATCGCGCACAGCATCCCGGTTCCGGTATCGCCGATCGTCGGGCCGGGCTTTACCGGCGGCCCGCCGGACGGGCCATTTACGGCCATCGTCCCACCGGTCGCCTGGGCGATCATGTCGAACGCCAGGTAGTTGGCGTGCGGGCTGTCGGGAGAGAAGCCCTTGATTTGGGCGAAAATGACACGCGGATTGATCTCGCGCAGTCGGTCGTAGTCAAAGCCGAGCCGGGCGAAGGTGCCGGGCGCCATGTTTTCGATGACCACGTCGACCTGTTTGATCATTCGCGCCAGCAGGTCTTTGCCCTCTTCGGATTTGAGATTGCAGGTGATGCTGCGCTTGTTGAGGTTGTAGTAGATGAAGTAATGCGCGTCCGTCCCAGGCTGGTTGGTGAAGCCCCAGCGGCCGGGTTCGCCGCGTTTCGGTTCCTCCACCTTGACCACATCCGCACCCAGCCAAGCGAGCGCCTCCGTGCAGGACGGCCCGGCCTCGAATTGGGTCAGATCCAGAACCTTGATTCCATTGAGCGCTGTCGGGTTGTCGATCGGGCTGCTGTCATCCATGGCATATTCCTCGCTGCTGGTCGGATCGGTCGGGAGACTAGCATTCTTCGACGGCGACGACCGGCCTGTCAACGACGCGACGGAAAAGCGTCGTGGACGATTATTGGGTTGAGGAAAATCCGGTCGGCGACCTGTCCGGCAAGGAAGCCATCGCCAACATGGAACGCTGGGCCAAATACGTCATCCCCGGCATCGAGAAGGAATTCGGCATGCCGCTGACGGAGATCAACAAGCCACAGCCCGTTATAGCGACCGAGCCGGCGGATTAGGGCGCAAACGGCGCTTTATTCCGCAAAATTCAGGTAGGTTCCAAGAATAAATTTGGTGCCGGAAACAGGCAGCCTACCCTCATGCGGATACATCCAGAACGGCGGAAACATCAACATTCTGCCCTTCACCGGCTTCACTCCCATGTTCAAATCCGGGAAGTAGGTTTCGCCGCCTTCGTCTACGTCGGTCAGATACCAGAACATGACGAGAAAGCGCCTGATATGGGCGAGACAATCGATATCCACATGCGGATGAAATCGGTCACCGGCAGTCGGGACATATCGCTTGATACGGTAGTCCTCGAGACGCGCCTGCGTCGGGAACCAGACCTTGCAGTCCAATGAATAGCGTTCGGAACTCTCAATCGTAATTTCCTTGAGCCGAACCAACACATCGTACCATTGATCCAACTCCTGGATGTTGAGCTCGGTCCAGTGGGAAATCGAGTCCTCGTGCGCGCGGTCGGGCGGGACACCGCCGGGGCCCATGTGGTAGGCGGAATCTTGCTCGAATTTGGCGACGATATGATCGCAGAAATCCGGTTCTAGCACGTTGTCGTAGACTCGAATGAAGTCTTCGAGGCTTCTTTCCGACGCCGCGCCCGGCGAATTCGTCATCCTTTACCTCCAGGGATTAGATTCATGCGATTGGCGACGACACGAATGCTTCCGGAAGCGTACTCGCAAAGTTTAGCATCCGCCAATCGCAGCCTTAATCCAAGGCCGCCTCGAACACATTAGGCGCCGCTATTTTGGCGCGGCAACCGCATAGACCCCGCGGCCGCTGGCCAGCAAATTGTTGTCGGCGTCGACAACCGATGCCTCGGCGACGGCGAACAACCGGCCAAGTTTGACGACGCGCGCATGCGCGAAGATATCGCCTTCGAGCGCGGCACGGTGGTAGTCCACCCGCATGTCCACGGTGGGGAACGGCCGGCCCAGCTTGGCCGCAACGGCGTAATCACCGGCCACGTCGATGATCGTCGCGAGAATGCCGCCGTGCATGTAACCGACTTTTACGTTAACGACGAATTCGCTGCGCCACGGCACCCGGATCACGATTTCCTCTTCATTGACCTCGGTGACGTCCAGCGCCAGCCATTGGTGAAACGGCGATTGCAGGAGGCGCTCCTGAAGCTGATCCCTGTTCATTTTGTTCTCGGGCATGATTCAGTCCCCTGCTTCGTTCATCTGTTCCGCCGCGTGGCGCCGCAAAGCCTCGCGATCGATCTTGTTTGTGCCGCTCAACGGAATTTCCGGCAGAAAGAACACCTGCCGCGGATGCGCATAGGCGGGCCCGTTCTCCAAAGTGAATTTCTTTACCGCGTCGACTTCGACACGCACGCCGTCGCGCGGGACGACGAAGGCGTAGGGAAGCTGCCCCTTGCGCTCGTCGTCGAACGGCAACACCGCCGCCTGCACGATATCCGGATGCCGCTCCAGCAGCACCTCCACATCGCCCGGGTGCACATTCTCGCCGCCGCAAACGAACATGTCGTCGGTACGGCCGGTGAAATAGAACCAGCCATCCGAATCCTGCCGCATCACGTCACCGGTCTTGTACCAGCCGTCCGCGAATCGGTCCGCGGTCACGTCGGGCAGGTTGTGATAGCCCAGCGCCACGCCGGGATTGCGGACATACAACTCGCCTTCGTTTTCGTCCGCACCGCCGGCGAATTTGAAATCGCAACCCGGAATCGGATATCCCACGCTGTGCAGCGGCCTCGCCATACCATCCGGATGGTACCAGCCGAGCATGATCGGACCGCCTTCGGTGGTGCCGTAGTTGAGATGGATCTCCGCTTGGGGAAAGGCCGCGGCCAGTTCCGCGAGCAGCGTGTCCGAACACGGCGCAGACCCCATGCTGATGGTGCGGATCGATGAGGTATCCGCCTGGGCCAGCATCTCGCGCGCCTGCAGGATCAGATACATCATCGTCGGCACGCCGGTCGTCATGGTGCAGCGGTGGTCGGCGATCGCCTGGATCGATTGCGCCACGTCGAATTTCGGCAGGATCACCAGGCACGCCCCTGGCAAGAGCGCGGTCTTGATGGCGACCAGTGCATTCTTATGGAAGAACGGCGCGGAAATCAGAATACGGTCGTCTGCCCTCAGGCGGCGGTACTCGACCAGTGTTTCGGCCGCCCAGTTCTGACGTTCATGGGTCAGCAAGACGCCTTTCGGATTGCCCGTGGTACCCGACGTATAGGGCTGCATCGATACCTGGTCTTGGGCGGGGGTAATCGA
>CAYYBI010000424.1:0-7345 GCA_964469835.1 uncultured Rhodospirillaceae bacterium | reverse complement strand
ACGCCGAGGCTAAATATACGGCCGTCCGGTTTCGGCAATGCGGTGGTGCCGCACGCCGCCAATAGCGGCAGCGAAGACACTGCCGCGACCTGTCCCAGCATGCGCCGGCGCGTTGGTTCAGACATTTGAATATTCCTTCGGGATTTAGGCTAGTGATACGGGATTAACGTTTGCCTAATCGCCGAATCAAATAGGCCTATTCGTCGTCGTCGCGCGCGGAAACCGGCTGGGGTCCTGAAAGCACCAGCGCTTGGGCCACGATGACCTCCTTGCCATTGAAGGTCGCGGCGGGCGAGCCGTAGAGCTCGTAACCGTCATCAAGCGCCGCCGAGATGCGTTCGCAGAACCGGCGGTCGTCCACGCCGGTCAGCAGGCGGTATCGGAGTTTGTCGGTCAAGTGCGTCTAGCCTTCGTGGCGGCCGATAATCGAGATGCTGCTGACATTGAGATGCGGGAATCCGCCCAGGTTGTGCGTTAATCCGAGGCGCGGATCCTTCAATTGCCGCTCGCCGGCGCGGCCCAGGATCTGTGTGTACATCTCGTAAATCATGCGCAGGCCCGAGGCGCCGATCGGATGGCCGAAGCATTTCAGCCCGCCATCGATCTGGCACGGCACCTCGCCGTCCGCGTCGAAGACGCCGTCGAGCACATCCTTGACCGCCTCGCCGTGTTCCGACAATCCGAGGTCTTCCATGGTGATTAGCTCGGTGATCGAGAAGCAGTCATGCACCTCGGTCATGCTGAGCTCCCGGCGCGGGTCCTTGATGCCGGCTTCTTCATAGGCCTTGCCGGCGGCGATCCGCGTGGTCTTGATGTGCGAGCCGTCCCAGGAGTTGTGCCCGGCCTCAGAGCCGTTCGACACCGAGAGCTGCAGCGCCTTGACGGCCACGACATCCTGCTTGCCGAGGCTGCGCGCCATTTCCGGCGTACACACGATCGCCGCCGCCGCGCCGTCGCTCACCCCGCAGCAGTCGAACAGGCCGATCGGCTCGGCCACCATCGGCGCTTCCAACACCTTCTCCATGGTGACCGCGCGTTGCAGATGCGCCTTCGGATTCTTGGCGCCGTTGGCGTGACTCTTGACCGAGACATGCGCCATGGCGCGCTTCAACTCATCCCGGTCGACCCCATGCGCGCCGCGATAGCCCGCGGCGAGTTGCGCGAACACACCGGGCGCCGACAGATTCGGCCAGTACATCGAGTTGGTGACGCCGCGCGTCCGCTGCGGCAAGCCGCCATAACCGGTGTCCTTGAGTTTTTCGCAGCCGAGCGCCAGCGCAATGTCGCAGGCGCCGGAGGCGACAGCGTAGACCGCGCCCCGCATCGCCTCGGTACCGCTCGCGCAAAAATTCTCGACGCGGGTCACCGGGATGAAGGGTAGCCTCAGCGCCACGGCAAGCGGAACGCCGCTCGGTCCCACATTGACCGAATCGATCGCCGTCGAGAGCCAGGCCGCCTGGATGTCATCCTTTTCGATACCCGCGTCGTCCAGGCATTCCGTGAACGCCTCGACCATCAGGTCGAACGGCTCCGCATCCCAGCGCTCGCCGAACTTCGAGCAGCCCATGCCGAGGATCGCTACCTTGTCCCGAATGCCTGTTGCCATGACCTCTACTCCTCTCGCCCCGCCGAGGGGCCATCCGTCGGCACAGCTTTCCAGAAATACTTGCGAAAGCCCCGCTCGTCGTCGAATTCGCGCACGCGGAATTGCATCCGCACCGCCGCGCCGATGTCGAAAGTATCACCGTCCACATCGCTGAAGTCCACCATAAGCCGGCCGCCCCCGTCGAACTGCACCATCCCGAAATAGGCCGGAGGATCGAGCGAAAACGTCAACGAATCAGCGGTGTAGGTATTGACCCGGCCCGGCGTGTCGGCCATCGGATGGTCGTCCTGGCTGTCCAGCGCGCCGCAATTCGGATTGACGCAGTAGCGCGCCTTGGGGAACTGCACGGTGCCACAGGTGGCGCACTTCCCGCCGACGAAACCGGTCAGCATCTTGCGGTTCCGGTACAACGTGCTCAACGCGGTCTGCTTGTCGACCTCGCCGCGCTTGCCGAAATCCTTGGTCACGGTTTTGTTGAAGGACAGGAACTTGTTGTAGTTCTCTTCCCGCGCGCCCGCGGCGAGGCTACCGCTCACGCCGCGTGCCGGGCGGGCGGACGCGATGGCGTCGGTGGTCTCGAACAGCAGCGCATCACAGCCCTGCCCGAATCCGGTCACCAAAATCTTCTCGCCCGGCTCCGCGTCTTCCAACGCCTGCACCAGCATGACCAAGGCATGCGCCGCGCCGGTGTCGCCGCACCGTCCCTGCAACACGTCCATCACTGCGTCGTCACGCAACCCGAGTTTCTTGGCGAGACCTTCCGGTACCCGCCGCAGTACCGTCGGCAGAATAAAACGATCGATGGCGTCGGGCGCCACGCCGGTCTTTTCGAGCAAACCCGCAACCGCTTGCGGCACGATCTTCATGAAGCCTTCGTCGCGGATCCAGCGTTCTTCCCAGTCGTAGTCGAATTCGTGGTATTGGCCCCGGTAATGGTCGACGAAATCGATCGATACGGTATTGCCGCCAAGGTACCGCGCCGCCACACCGTCGCCCTCGCCCAGTAGCAGCGCCGCCGCGCCGTCCCCGGCCAGCAATTCCTGCGGCGTGCCGTTCGCCGAGCGCCGATGTTCGGACGCCATGAACAGCGCCGGTCCAGTGGCCGCGATGCCGTTCAGGGCCGCGATAAGCCCCGATGTGCCGGCGCGCTGCGATGCGGCCACGTCCAGCGTCGCGATCTGTTCCTTCAGGGTCAGCGCTTCGGCGACGATTCCCGCATTCTGCCGGTCGGCGAAAGGCAGCGTGGTGGAGGCCAGATGCACCGCGTTAATTGCCGTGCGGTCGCGCGTGCCGAGACAGTCGCGCGCCGCCTCGACCGCCATCGTCACGCTATCCTCGTCCCAGTTGCACATGGACCGTTCGCCCTTTGCGTGGCCCTTCAGACCAGGGTTCGCCCAGGCGTTGGCCTCGACAATTTTCGCCCGCTGCAGGCGAAGCCGCGGGATGTACCCGCCGAATGCGGTAATGCCAGTGCTGCTCATGATTCGTCCGGTTGCCTTGCTGTCGTTTTGGCCTAGCCTATACCGCGATTCCCCGCTTGCAAACGGTCCCAGGGAAAGCAGCTTCATGGCGTCGACATTTCTCGGATTTCCGGCGGGCAAGTCCGCGCCGGACCTCGATGCGGATATCGCGATCCTGGGCGCGCCGCATGCCACGCCGTACCGGACGGACCAAAGCCCCTGCGCGGGCGCCCCCGCGGCATTGCGGGATCGGATCCATCGGCAAGCCGACAAGCTGGCGCACCATGATTTCGACCTCGGCGGTCCGATACTGGGGGATGAAGGTGTTATCCGTGCGGTCGATTGCGGCGACCTATCCTGCGACCCGACGGACGCGGAAGGCAACCGGGAACGCATTGCCGGCGCGGTTGATACGATCCTGAAGGCGGGCGCAGTTCCGATCGTGCTCGGCGGCGACGATTCCGTGGTGATTCCGGTCGTCGCGGGCTTCGAGGCGCATGGGCCGGTCTGCGTCGTGCAAGTCGACGCCCATATCGACTGGCGCGACGAGGTCAACGGCATCCGGCACGGCTACAGCAGCCCGATGCGCCGCGCCTCCGAGATGCCATGGGTCACCGGCATGGTTCAGGTGGGTCTGCGCGGCGTCGGCAGCGCCAGAAAAGCCGAACTGGACGACGCACTGGCCTGGGGCTCGCACATCGTCACCGCGCGCGACGTCCACCAATCGGGCATCGAGGCGGCCCTGCAACACGTTCCCGAAGGTGCGCGGTGTTTCATCACCATCGACTGCGACGGTCTCGATCCTTCCGTGATCCCGGCGGTGGTCGCGCCGGCGCCCGGCGGCCTGACCTATTGGCAGGTGGTCGATTTGATCCACGGCATCGCCGAGCGTACGGAGATCGCCGGCATGGATCTGGTCGAATTCGCCCCCGAGCTCGACCCCAACGGCCATGCCGCCCTGACGGCGGCGCGCCTCGTCTGCAACACGATCGGTGCCGTCGCCCGGACCGTCGGAGAAAAGGCTGCCGACACATGACAAATCACGTTTGGGTTTCGTCACAAGTCTCCGGAAAACAACAAATATCGTCATGCCCACGGAAGCGGGTATCCAGGCATAGCGGCGTCTCGTGGATTCCGGCTCGGCGCGTTGCACCGTCCGGAATGACACGCATTGTTGTTTTCGGCATTTCATCGAAACAGGAGCGACGCGCATGATCCCGCGCACCGTCTACGCCGGCGAACATGAACTGTTCCGCGAAACCGTCCGCGCCTTCATCGAGAAGGAGGTGGTCCCCCATCACGCCCAATGGGAAAAGGACGGGATGGTCAGCCGCGAGGTCTGGCAAAAGGCCGGTGCGGCCGGGCTGCTGTGCTGCACGATCCCGGAGGAATATGGCGGCGCCGGCGCGGATTTTCGCTTCAGCGCCATCGTCGTCGAAGAACTTGCGCGCGCGGGCACGACCGGACCCGCCTTCTATCTCCATTCGGACATTATCGCCCCCTATATCGAGGCCTACGGGTCGGAGGAGCAGAAGCGCGAATGGCTGCCCAAGATGGCGACGGGCGAAGTGATCGGCGCGATATCGATGACCGAACCCGGCGCCGGCTCGGATTTACAGGGCATTCGGACCAGGGCGGTGATGGACGGCAACCAATACGTCCTGAACGGCCAGAAGACGTTCATCAGTAACGGCCAGCTCGCCGATCTGGTCGTCGTGGTGGCAAAAACCGATCCGGATGCGCGCGGCAAGGGCATCAGCCTGATCCTGGTGGAGCGCGACCGCGAGGGTTTCGAACGCGGCCGCAATTTGGAGAAAGTCGGTTACAAGGCGCAGGACACGTCGGAGCTGTTCTTCAACGACGTCCGTGTGCCGACCGCCAACCTGCTGGGTGCCGAGGAAGGCCATGGCTTTGTGCAGTTGATGCAGCAATTGCCGCAAGAGCGCCTGCTGGTCGCCTTGCGCTGCGCTACCTCGGTCGAGACGGCGCTGGAGTGGACCGTTAATTACGTGCAGGAGCGCGAGGCCTTCGGCCGGCCGCTTGCGGCGTTTCAGAACACCCGCTTCACGCTCGCCGACATCAAGACCGAGGCCGCGGTCTGCCGCAGCTTCATCGATCGTTGCCTCGAATTGCATGTTGACGACGAACTGACCGCCGAGGACGCGGCAATGGCCAAGCTGCACTCGACCGAATTGCTGTGCCGGGTGCTCGACGACTGCGTCCAGCTCCATGGCGGCTACGGCTATATGTGGGAATTCCCGATTGCCCGCGCCTGGGCCGACGCCCGCATGAGCCGTATTGCCGGCGGCACAAGCGAGATCATGCGCGAGATCATCGGGCGAAGCCTTTTTGATGCATAATATGCTGATTTTACGATATTATATTAAAATCAATCCTTTACGAGACGTTAAGGAACAGCCCTGATACTGAATGTCACTCTCGTCCCTCATCACACCATCAGGAAAGAGAGAGGCATGCGGGTCGCACTGCGCCACCGGGGCACCGGAAAAATCAAATACGTCGATACCGGCTGGAGCTGGTCGGTCTTCCTCTCCGCGAGCTTCTTCGGGCTGCCGCTGTTCCTTCGCGGGCTGTCGCTGTGGGGCACGGTCATGGTCATCACCTGGTGCCTGCGATTCGTGCTGCCGCTCACCGCCGGGTCGATCGAGGATGCCGCAACAATGCAGCTCTACCTGTCTGTCCTGATTGCCGGCCTCTGCCTCTATCTGGGGTTCAGGGGCAACGCGCTCTCGGGCCGGCATTTCATCGCCTGCGGCTACGAATTCTCCGATCCGAAGAGCTCCGACGCCCGCATCGCTACCGTGGCGTGGGGATTGTGAGGCGGAGTCGGGCAAGCATACATTCCTGCCGGCATAATAACGTGGTCGACAGACGAATAGCGTATCGCGCCATCATTAGCCCGATTTTGCACCGCGCCCCTTCCCGTCTATAATTCCCCGGTCACCTTTCGCATACGCGGGGGGTGACGCGTTCTCGGGGCGGGGTGAAATTCCCCACCGGCGGTAAATGCACAGGATGCATGAGCCCGCGAGCGCCCGTCGGCTGGTATCGCGCCGGACGACGGGGTCAGCAGAGCCGGTGTGAAACCGGCGCCGACGGTGAGAGTCCGGATGAGAGAGAACGGGATGACGGTATCCTGCGTCGCCGCGTGCATGGTGCGCATCGTTGTTTCCCGAACGCCCTGGGTCTGGTCTTGAACAACGAGGTACCGCCATGACGCACCCGCTTCGAACCAAAGTAGATCTGTCGCCGCCGACCGCCACCGGCAAATCGGATTCGGATGTACGGATCGCCTTCATCCAGGCCTGCTGGCACAAGGAGATCGTCGACCGGGCGCGCGAGTCCTTCACCGCCGAGATGCGCGGTCACGGCGTCGCAGCGGACCAAATTGACGTATTCGAAGTGCCGGGCAGCCTGGAAATCCCGCTGCAGGCGAAGCTGCTGGCCAAGACGGAGCGCTACACGGTGATCGTCGCTGCGGGCCTGATTGTCGACGGCGGCATCTACCGGCACGATTTCGTCGCATCCACCGTGCTCGACGCGATGATGCAAATCCAGCTCGAGACCGAAGTGCCGATCCTCTCCGTGGTGCTGACCCCACATCATTTTCACGAGCACGGGGAACACGCGCGCTTTTTCCACGACCACTTCGTGGTCAAGGGCAAGGAAGCGGCGGAAGCGTGCGCGATGACGCTGGGCAACCAGCGGGCGTTGGCCGAGACCGCATAGCCACCGTCATTCCCGCGCACGCGGGAAACCATAAAATTTGTCGCCACTGGATCCCGGCCCGCCGCTTCGCGCCGTCCGGAATGACGACGTCATCTGTTGTATTACGACGCTTGGCGCCGCGCGCTCCGGTCCGGCAGTTCCAGCCCCACCCCCAGTAAATGCCCGAACAGTTCGGAGAGTTTGTCCGTATCCGCCTTGGGCAGCGGCGGGCTGCAGATGGACTCGATGTTGACCTTGAGGTGATCCAGATTGCCGGTGCCGAACAGCACGACGCTGACACCGGGCTCGTGGCGGACGAAGCGGTAGGCCGCGTCGATCAGGCTGCTGGCCCCGCCCTCGTGGATTAGAAACCCCAGCGGATCTTCCATCTCGGCAAATTCCTGGGCGATCTCGCCTTTGGCGGCGCGTTCCTGCATGACTTCCTGCAACTTGCCCGGCTGGCTGAAGACGTTGCGCACGACGAACATCAGCAAGGTGCCGATGCCGTTCTTGATGGTCTCGGGAAACACTTCGCGCCGCGCATTCTGAT
>CAYYBI010000423.1:0-21246 GCA_964469835.1 uncultured Rhodospirillaceae bacterium | reverse complement strand
GCCCTTGGAGTCCGGAACATAACTGACCGGCCGCACAAAGGGCTCGATCGGCGAATCGCTAGCTTCCAGAAGCAAATCCAGCGTATTGATCGACCCGACAATGCGGTCGATCCGCCCATCGAACACCGGCAGCCGCTTGTGCCGGGACTCGACGGCACACCGGACCGCGTCCCCACAGGTCGATGCTTTCTCTATTCCGACCACCTCGATCAACGGAACCATGATCTCCCCCGCGGTGGTCTCACTAAAGTTGAAGACGCGGCGAATCATGGATTTTTCGCCGGGCAGGATATCTCCATGGGCCGGCGACATCTCTATCATCGCGCGGGCTTCCTCGCGCAGCGTAAAGGGGTTCGTCTCTTCGCCGCCGAACATGCGGCTCAAGAGCCAAGACAACCCCGCAAAGACCGCAAGAATCGGCCAGAACACGAAGGAAAAGAAACGCAGCACGAAAATGGTTATCGGCGTGATTTCGTCGGCCCGTTGTTGAAAGGCGCTTTTCGGCACGATCTCGCCGAAGATCCAGATCAGCGGCGCAACCAGCAAGACCGCAACCCAGGCATATTTTTCACCCAGCAGCTCTATGGTCAGTCCGGTTGCCACCGTCGTGTTGGCAACCACGGCGATGTTCGTGCCGATCAACGTCGTGGACAGCAACCATTCGGGCTTTTCCAGCATCTTCAATGCGATGCCGGCGCCGCGCGAGCCCTGCGCCGCTTCGTGCCGCAACTTGATGCGGCTTGCGCTGACGATCGCGATTTCCGAGCCCGAGAAAAATGCCTCGATAACCAGGCAGGCGAGAATGACCAGTATGGATGCTCCGTATTCCATTGCCTATCGCTCCGGCGCCGTGCCGTCCTGATCCGACCCGTTATCCGCCTTCGACGCGTTTTCTGGTGCGTCCTCGGGCGGCGGCCCAGCGAGGGCGGCCGCGGGCGACGGCGGGGACACGCCGGCGCTTATATCCGCGATGATCTGGCCCATGCGATGACCCGACACCGAAACGACGGTAAATCCGATACCGTCGATCTCCGTCGTGCTGCCTTCCTCCGGCACCTCCCCGAACCACTCGAGGAGAAGGCCGCCGACGGTCTCCGCACTGTCGTCAACGAGGTTGCGGCCCAGCAACTCGTTGAACTGCTTGATAGTCATCAATGCATGGATGCGGTATCGCCCGTCGCCGAGATCTTCGAAGCCGTTGAGTTCGCGTCTGAGCTGTTCCGAACGGCTATCGATGTCGCCGAATATGCATTCCAACAAATCCTCCATGGTCAGAAGCCCGGTGACTCCGCCGAATTCGTCCACGGTCAGGGCGAGCGAGAGCCGGCGCTGCCGAAACGAGAAGAACAAACTGTCGGCGGGGCGTGACTCAGGGACGAAATTGGCGCGGCGCAAAAGCGCAATCAGGGTTTCCCGATCGTCCTCCCCGCGTCGTCCGAGCAGGCTTAGGCCCAGGAGATCGCGGGCGAACAGAATGCCAAGAATGGTGTCCTTATCGCCATCTTCATAGACCGGCACCTTGGTGTGGCGCGTGCGATGGAGTTCGGCGGCAATCTCCTCAAGGGGCATGCTGACCGGAAGCATGAATATCTGCGAACGCGGAGTCGCGATGTCCCGCACCAGCCGGTCGCCAAAATCGAAGATTCGGTGAATGTAGGTCGCTTCGCGGTCGTCGATTGCACCGTGGCCGACCGCTTCATCGGTCAAGGTCCGGACCATGTCCTCGGTTATGATGCTCGCCGCCGTCCGCTCTTCGCCGACCAACATGGTGATGAAGATGTCGGAGACGCGCCTGACCGTCCAGCGGACCGGCGCGATGATCTGCGCGAATCGCTCGATGAACACGCATTGAAAGGTGGCGAAGCTGACGTTGCGCCGGATCGCCAGGGATTTTGGTGTGATCTCGCCGAACAATAGAAGGATCGGGACCATGACGAATATGTTGATCCATTTCAGTTCGGCGCCGAACAAGCCAATTATGACGCCGGCCGACAGGACAGAAGCCGACACGTTTACCAACTCGTTGCCGATCAGGATGGTCACGATGAGGCGGCGGGGCTCGCTCAGCAGCCGTTCGATCAACCCGACCCGTGGGTTATTTTCCCGTTTCATTTGGGCGAGTTGCATCCGATCGAGCGAAAAGAGGCTGGTTTCGGAGCTGGAGAAAAACGCCGAAAGGCCAAGCAACCCGAACAAAGCCAAGAGTTCTAACCAGAGAATTGCGTCCATGGCTACATATTCATCAAACGCCGATTTCGAGGCAAACGAATTGCGCTCTTCATTCAACCGGTCGCCCGAGCGGTCGGCGCGGGCGACGGCGGCCTCGGCTTTCCCCGCCTCCGAGCCCATTGCGACGTTTCGGCCCAGTGTCTTGCAGGTGTCGATCTACTCGGGTATCGCTGCATATGCCGTCCTGCGGTTTCCCGCAAGGCCCCTGCGGGGCGGCATGCCGTAAATCGTGCAATCTCGGCGCGACCGAAGGAGAACCAAATGCGTGACGTAGCCGAACTGGTCGAGGGGTACCGCCGATTCCTCACCGCGCGGTATCCCCAGGAGGCCGCGCTGTACAGCCAGTTGGCCGAGGAGGGTCAGTCGCCGAAAACCATGATCATCGCGTGCTGCGACAGCCGCGCTGATCCCGCCATGATCTTCAACGCCCGGCCGGGGCAGCTTTTCATCGTCCGCAACGTAGCCAACCTGGTGCCGCCGCACGAGCCCCATGGCAACTATCACGGGACCAGCGCGGCGCTCGAATTCGCGGTCACCGGGCTGGAGGTCGAAACCATCCTGGTGATGGGCCATGGCCGCTGCGGCGGCGTGCATGCCTATCTGAAGGGCCTTTACGAGCGGCCCGAAAAACCAGGCTTCATCCAGCGCTGGATGTCCCTGTTGAACCCGGCGCGCGCCGAGGCGCAGTCGCTGATGGCCGGGAAGCCGATCGAGGCGCGCCAGCAGATCCTGGAGCACGCCTCGGTCCGTCACTCGATCGAAAATCTGCAGACCTTTCCGTTCGTCAAGGAACGGCTGGCCGACGGCCGACTACGCCTGCGCGGCGCCTATTTCGACATCGCGGACGGCAGGCTGCTCGCCCTCGATCCCGACAGCGGCGACTTCGAGCCCGTGGACTAGAGCAAATCCCGAGCGAACCGAAACGGTTCGCGACGACGTATTTGCGAATAAACAAAGAGATAGACCATTTCACTTGAGTCAATTTGAACAAGAAATGGTCTAAAACCGGCAACGAACACCTCGCACCGCTATTGCGGCGGGATCGTCCCCACAACCCCGAATTTGCCCGCCTCACCGAGTTTGAGCACGACGATCGCGCCCGATTGCGCATACTCGCCGGTGAGCGCGCTGATGTTCACCTGATGCGTCACCATGACGACGCTCCGCCCTTTCGGATCGAGCCGCGACAGCAAGGCCCGTGCCGCCCGCGTTTGCTCGGCCTCTCTGTTCCGCCCCTCGAAGAACGAGTTGAGGCCCGCAAAGCTCTCCACCTTGGCAAGCTTTAGCAGCGCCGCCGTCTCGAGGCAACGGCACCATTCACTGGACAAGAGGCGCGCGACGACAACGCCGTTGCGCCGGAACGCCTCGCCGGTCCGCCGCGCCTGTGCGCGGCCTTCATCGTTGAGATTGCGCTGCGTGGTGCAGTCGTCGACTTTGAAGTTCTCCGGATCGCCGATCCCCGGCGCCAGCGCATGGCGCATCATCGCCACATGCCCGCCCCCGGCGAGCGCCGACCAGAGGGACGCGGTATCCTGGGCGGCGGCCAGCGACGGCGCGAGCAGCACGGCAAACGCAAGGAGTATGGCGCGGTGATGGGTCATTGGTATCCTTCGACAGAGCCTGAGAATTGATGGCGGAGGAGCGAATACGTCGTGACTTTCGTTTTCTCCGCACTTTGACATAGGTTCAAATCCCGGGCCCGCAACCACCTTTACCGATCAGTCTTCCTGTGGCGTGGAATTGCCGCATCGGGTTACCGTTCGGCGGGTTCGGTCCGTGCGATCTTGTCGAGGCGGCGGTTTGCGACGAAACGAAGTACCGGATCCGGTGCCAGTATCGCCGCCTCCGGGATCATTTCCGCGAAGTGAAGCTCCTCGCTGTCGTTGCCGCATAGTTTCTCCGCCATGAGTTTGCCGCAGGCCGTGCCCCGGGTCATCGGTGCGGCGTCCGTCGTGAGGACGATATGCAGCCCGGGTGCGATTTCGCCGAACACGCGGCCTTCGTTGCGGGTCATGGCCATGATGCCGCCCCATGTCGCGGTAAATTCGACGCCGTCGAGCGCGGGCCACCGTTTGGCAATGCTGGTGCGATGATTGGCGGCCGCGTTGGCAATAAGATCGGCGCTAAATCGCTTATCCCGCGCATAGGTAAAGGTATTGCGCATCAGGATTCGACCATCGACGGTTAGCCGGACCGTGCTCCCGTTGGGACTCGCGGGCAGCAGCCCGAACTGCTCTCCATTGCCGATATGGCCGCGCTCGTCCGCGGTGAGCGGGCGTGTCAGGCTGGCAAAAAGACCGAGCGGAACGACCCGGTAGCGCTTGAATCCCATTTCCTCGGCGAACACATGATTGGTCAGGATGAGTTGCTTGGCAACCATCTCGCCGTCCGGGCAGATCAGGCGAAACGCGCCGCCGGTGCGCAGTTCGGTAACGGGACTGTCTTCGTACAGGGCCACATTCGCGGGCAGCGTGGCGCCGAGACCCCGCATCATCGCGGCCGGCTGCACCAGGGCCGCGCCTTTGACATGGACGCCGCCGGTATAAAACCGCGATCCGGTGACCGCTTCCAGTTCATCCCGATCCAACCGGTCCTGCGGCACCGCAAGGGCGTCGAACCCGTCGGCGACCGCATCGAGATGGGCGTCGCCTGCACGGCTGGCCGACACGTATATCTGTCCGCAATCGGACCAGTCGCATCGGATTTGATGCGTTTCGACGATCTCACGCAAATAGGCATGGCCACATCCGAAGAGGCGGTCGGCCCGGCGTGCGATGTCGAAATGCCTGATCCCGCCGTGGCTATGATGGGAGAGCATGAAACCGGCGTTCCGGCCGGAATTTCCATAGCCGACCCGCATGGCGTCAACAACGGCGACCGTATCGTCCGGGCGCAGCTCGCCGAGCCGCCGGGCCGCTGCAAGCCCGCAGGCGCCCGCGCCGAGCACCGCCCAGTCGGCGGTGACCGTGGACGTGACCCGCCGCGCCGCGGCGGGCGGCGGCAAGGCTTCGTACCAGCCGTTGCGCACCCCGTCATTCGGCAGCTTGCGCGCGGTATGGACCGCCTTCATGCGTCGACCCTCCGGAAATCGTCGGTGGGTTCGAGGATCATCGGTGCGCGTAAGGCGATCGAGGGTGGCCTTGCACCCGGCCTGTAAATTGGTAGCGGAGGAGGGACTCGAACCCCCGACACGCGGATTATGATTCCGCTTTCATTCATTGTTTTTACATAATGTTATTATGTTTTGCCGCACTTTTGTCGCAATCAAATAACTGTGCTTCGATCTTCGCCATGGCTTCCTGGTCATCATCCGGCGATGGAAACAGGTGACCGTAGGTATCAAACGTCATCTGGATCGAGGAATGTCCCATCACCGTCTGCACCTTCTTGGGCTGGTAGCCGGCATACTGAATCAAGAATGACGCCGCCGCATGGCGGAGCGCGTGCAGACCATATTTTGCTTTTATGATCGGCTCGTCCCCTTCCTTTGCTGGCGGCTCTTCGGTACACATGCCACATTCGACCTGAAGTGGCGCGAAGCCGCGGCGGAAAATGTTGCCGTGGTTCTCGACGTTGCCGGAGCCGTTCGGGAAGACCAAATTAAGGTTGCCCTTAGGGCATTCCTTCTTCCAAGCATCAAGTGTATTCAACACCATCGGTGCCATCGGAATTTTGCGGTGACCCGCCTCCGATTTCGAATCACCTATTTCGTTCCAGCGATCCGCACGGCGGCGAACATGGATTTCCTTCGCTTCGAAATTGACGTCAGACCATTGCAGGGCTCGCATCTCGCTTGATCGAAGCCCTGTGAAAGTTGCCGTGACAACATATGGCCGCCAACGACCCTTGGCGTTTGTCACCAGCACGTGGATTTCTTCGAGGCTTGGTATTTCAGCCTTCCGGTTGCGCCGCTTAAGGCTCGGCAGGCGGTGACCGCGGGCTACGTTTTGCGCCACCAACCCCCGGGCCTCCGCTTCTGCGATCAAACTGCCGAGGCTGGTCAAGCCTTTCCTTGCCATCGCGACCGACCGTCCGTCCGCCAGCAAATCGTCGACGTACATTTTGATCATTGGCCGCTTGAGTTGGGACAGCTTACGATCGCCAAGATACGGCTTGATATGCAGTTTTAAGTGATTCTCATATTCCCGAACCGTCGCGCGTTCCAGGTTGTTCGTCTTGCAGGCGGCAATCCAAATTTTGCCCGCCTCGTCTACCGTTATGCTAACGCTGTTGGGCGTATGTACGCCCGCCCGCTGTTCGGACTTGATCTCATCCAGCCGATCGCTGGCGTCACGTTTTCTTTTGAAGGTTTGCTGGCGGCGGACGCCTTCCGCATCGAAATAGTCGACGACCCACGCCTCGCGCGTCTCGCCCTTATACGTCCATTTCCGTTTTCGAACTTTTGCCATGACAGTCCCGTCTGCTAGGATATCATCATGTCGCCGCAAATTGTCCGCTTGTCAAAACCGAATTGAAATTTGAATACTCGCTACATTACACGCCCGCGTAAATCACCTTCAGGGTGGTTAAATAACGGTTGTACGGCGAGACCATTCACGAACACGTGGATTTTGCACAGACAGGGCAGATCTGGCCTGCGCCCAAGTTTATACCTGGTAAAATGGCATTGATTCATGCCAACACTTTTGTGCCCTTCAGCCAGAACTTCGTACCCCTACCCCGCCCCAAATCGAACACAGCCCCGGGGTCAAATTTTCGTCAAGCGTGGCGCGCAACCGAATGTCCGCTTCTGGGTGCAAAGCGGACTCATTCCGAAGCCGTGCAAACTTCCGCTTTTAGCCAAAAGCCGACATGAGGACTGCGGGCATAGATACGAAACCACTAAAATTCGTTCACCGGATTACCCTTTGAATTCACTCAAATCAGCCTAGGCATCCTTCAGATAAGCGATTGGCCAAGAACGGAATGGAACGCTGGTCGAATTCATATCTGCAATTGATCTTGAGCTCTAAATATTTGAGCTATATTTATTTTCTGTAAATTAATTGTTTAAACACAGAACGTTATACTTAGTTATGACGGTCATCACTTTAAAATTGGAATATTTCTCTAAAATGTTATTTAAATATTGCGAGGCAATTAGTCATGCTTCGATACTTTATTGCCCAACTTTTGCGAGCCACAAATTTATTAGCAGCGACACTAATCGGTACGTCGGTCGTCGTGAGCGCCAGTGCCGAAGTCGCAAGTGCTGACAGTAGCAACCCTGCTATCGCCCAACCTGTGCAGGTCGCAGTGATTGTGGATCAAGATGCTGCCGTCAGAAATAAGAGGAGCGATATTGGTGTTTACGAATGCATCGATAGAAATTCATTTATCAAGACTGGGCTATCAATCGATGTAGTCAGACGCATGTGCGTTGGAAAACACTCCATTAAGATTGACGAATTTAGCGCCATTCTTGAAGGCACGGGATCGTCGCTTCGAATTACCAAGCAATATGCACCCGACGATAGGGCCGTTTTCAAGAATACGAGCAATGACCGGATCATTACGCGACGAACTGTCAGCGTATCCTTAGAAAATGTGAAGGGTTTCAACGATGCTGTTGAATTTAATGATCTTTCAATCTTACCAGATGAAGAGCAAACTATAAAATTCCCATCGCTTAAAAATCGGGATTCGGCGAATAACCTTGATTTGGGAAGGGTTGGGTGGGGATGGTCAACGAGCGGTGGCATGCTTCGCTTGCGAGCCACATACTGAAATTATAATAGTTGAGCGGATTTAGCCTGCATCTAGTCATCAGCGGATGCCTCATCGCTGCGAATTAATGTCTGCTCCTGGGGAGAAAGCAGACGTTGCTTAGTGGTAGTCCGATGTCGGCTTTTAGCCGAGAGTGTTGAAGAACTCGGGTCCGAGCGGTTAATTGGATGTCCGCTGTTTCTATGAGCAGACCTTTTGATCGCGCCGCCGGCCGGCGGCGTGGCGGGTTTGGTATTCCTGGGCTATTGGCTTCGGGATTTGGTGCATATATCAGGCGGGAAGAGGTGTCGGTGGCGGGATGGCGGCGAGTTTGGCCAGGCGTTTTAAGTTCTGGGCGGTAGCGACGAGCAGGAACTCGTCCCTTGCCCCGGTCAGGCCGCGCAATCTGAGCCGCGTGAGCCCCAGATTGCGCTTCACGTCGCCGAACAGGGTCTCGATCTTCTTGCGCGCGCGCCCGGACTGGAGATAGGCCTCGGTGCCCATCAGGGATCGGACGTAGTCGCGCGCTTGCTCGTTGACGTCGCGTGGGATCTTGCGCGCGGGCTCCTTCGGACAACACCGACGTTTCAAAGGGCAGATCTCGCAATCATACTTGCTTGCTCTGTAGAGCAGCGTCTTGCCGTCGTGCACCCTGCCGGTGGTTTTGAGGATGTTTCCCTGCGGACAGATGTAGACATCGCGCGCGCCGTCGAACGTGAAGTCCTCACGCGAGAAGGTGCCGTCCTCTCGCTTGGCTTTGTCGCGTACCGGAATGTGCGGATCGATATCGTGCGCGACCAGTCGGCCGAGCAGTTTGCCCGTCCCGTTGGCGACATCGCCGGCGATCCTCTCGGGCTTGAGATCGAAGCATTGCTCGGTTCGCTGGACCATGGTCTCGGTGGCATCGACCTCCTTGGAGAGGCGCGTCGGCGTCGCCTCGACATCGACAATCACCGCGTGGCTGGTATCGATCAGGTAATTCAGGCTGTAGCCGAACATCACCTTATTACGCCCGCGCGTGGTCCACGCGGCGCAAGGATCGGTCGGCGACAGCGCTTTGGGCTTGCGTTTGGGATTGGTCGGCGCGTTCGCGCTATCGAGCGCCGTGAGATACTCCCGGATCGGCCGTTGTGCCCATTGCTCGTCCGTCCAGTCGATCTCTGAGCCTTCGACCCGTTTGAAGCGACTGGCATCGGCCTCGATCACGCTCGCATCGACCGCAAACCCCTCGCCACCGACCAGCCCGGCCGCCATGCATTGGCGCACCACGCTCTCGAAGACCTGGCGCAAGATGTCACTGTCGCGGAAGCGACCATGGCGGTTGACCGAAAACGTCGAGTGGTCGGGAACCCGACCCTCGAGACCCAGGTGACAGAACCAGCGGTAGGCGAAGTTCATGTCGACTTCCTGGCATAGCCGACGATCGGAGCGGATCGAATAGCAGTAGCCGAGCAGCAGCATCCGGATCATCAACCCCGGATCGACCGACGGACACCCCGTATGGCTGTAATAGGGCGCAAGCTCGACACGCAGCCAGCTCAGGTCGAGAACCGCATCGATCCGGCGCAACAGGTGATCGGGCGGAACCTTGTCTTCCAGGCAAATCTCGTAAAACAGACGCTCCTGACCTACCAGCCGCTCACCCATCATGGCCGAACTCCTTCGCCAAACGCGTCAGCGACAAGGAATCACGCCAACAATCCAATCTCAACCGAGTTCTTCAACACTCTCAGCCAAGAACCGGACAGGGAACGAAAGGCGTGTACGGGATTAATTACAATGCCTGTTGGCACGACGAACTACTGCCATGGTTCGGTCAGGGAAATGATAAGCGGGATCGGTGCGACGGCGACGGCGACCGTTAGAAGATAGCGCGGCCAGGTATAAAGTCCCGACATCCCCGCAATCATCGCAATACCGCCCCCTCCACCGATGACAATGTTGCCGGGCATATTCAGCACAATTGCAAGTGCGACAAAGCGGTGTCTGATCAGGAAAGGTCCCATCCGCGTTGGTGCATTGTCCAATAGGTAATCAAGACGCTGGTGCGCGGATAGCAGCGCGATTCTTTCGACAAGGCGCTGCGCCCTCGAAAGGCCGATGAACTCAAGGGCGCGAACGCAATACGAAGCCGGAATCAAACGTCCAATCAAATAAGGCGGGATAAGAGCTGCCACGGTGCATACATAGACAAGAAAACAGATTTTCGATCCGAACAAGAGGATCATGCTGATCCCGACTTCCGCTCCCGGCATAAACGGAACGGCCAACAGTGCGGTGTAAATGGCGCTTGCCGTCATGATCAAACGATGAAACATCGGCTCGCTTCGGACGTGCATAACGAGGTCGAAGCGTTGCACGATCATTTCCGCAATGTACTGACCGACGAAATAAACACCGAAGAAAGCGACGCCGATCAGAAACACGCGGCCCCATTTCAATTCGGAGGTCAGCTGTTTCATTAGCAGGATAGGGACAATTGGATCATGGCCTGCGAAAACATCGCGTCGGGTTATTCCGGGGCATTGGACGGGCGCCCATGGCCACGATACGTCCGCGCAATCGTCCAATACCACCGCTCTTTTTTCCAGTATCCGACGACGGTCAATTTCTTGCCGTCAAACACACCCTCGTAGCGCATGGTTCCGTGGTCTGGGCTTTTTAGCTCCGCCAAAAATTGGAGACCCGTCGGCCCCCGACGCACCCAATATGGTGCCGGTAAGAAACCCCATTCCAGACAACTGCCCGTGGCAAATTTGCCGTCTTTGAATGTGAAAGTGTCTTGCTTTGGGTTCTTCTCGTCTTCAGCCCCGAAGGGTCCAACGAAATGGACTCCTTCAAATGAGTTTTCGATAGCATGCGGCTGAGTGTTTGGCCGCACCTCCTGCGCGCTTGCAATCTGGTTCGTTGCTGACAATTGAAAAGCCAAGCCAACAGCCAAGCCAGCCAATACGCATCCAAGACGATTGCCGCAATATATCCTTGTTTGCACCGCTGAAGCCCTCTCTTTCCCGATTTACATCCTGCCTTCACCCGACGCGGGATGGCAATATCAGCACGTCCTTGTCCGCCAATAGCCAGAAGGCGACATTCGAGGGCACTGTCTCCGTACAACCCAGACCCACGAAAACCGGAGACATCGGTTACATTCCAGGTGATTCGGGCCTGCGCGCGCGGCGCCTTTTCGAACGTACGACACTTGATCCGCTATATTGCTGCATCTTTCAGAGGAGAAGTTCAACATGCCGTATATTCAGTCTGACGGTGCACGCCTGTACTATGAGGCAGCGGGCACGGGAACGCCGATCGTTTTTGTCCACGAGTTCTCGGGCGACCTGTTGAGTTGGGAAAAGCAGATTCAGCATTTCAGCCGCCGCTATCGTTGCATCGCTTTTAATGCCCGCGGTTATCCGCCGTCGGACGTACCGGAGTCGCCGTCGCGCTACTCGCAAAAGCAGGCGGTGGATGACCTGGCGGTGGTGATGCGCCATCTCAAGATTAGCAAGGCGCATATCGTCGGCTGTTCGATGGGTGCTCGTACGACGTTGGATTTCGGCCTGAGGTATCCGCGCATGGCGTTGTCACTCACCATGATCGGCATCGGCAGCGGTGGTGATCCGCGTAATGCGGCAGCTTTCAAGCGCGACGCCGAGGCCCGCGCGCGGCTCTACGAAGAGGGCGGCCTCACTGAAGTGCTGAAGCGGTTGCGCAAGGCCGATAACCGCATTCAGCTCAAGCGTAAGAACCCGCGCGCGTTTGAGGATTTCTGCCGACGCTTCATGCAGCATTCGGCGCAGGGCTGTGCCCACATCACGCGCCGAGTGATGGCTCGCCGGGCTTCGCTTTTCAGCATGGAGAAAGCCCTGCGCGCAATGAAGGTGCCGGCGCATGTTGTCGTGGGCGATGAAGATCCCGGCGCCATCAATTCTGGACTGTTCATGAAACAGGTCGGGCCGGCGGTGCGGCTGTCGGTTGTACCGGCAACCGGCCATCTGGTGAATTTGGAAGAGCCTGATCTATTGCACCGCCTGACCGAAGATTTTTTCGTACTGGTGGAATCAAAAAAATGGCGCCCGCGGGGCAAGTGAACGGCGTTTCCCCAAAAGGTACCGGGGTCAGGTCTTTTACAATAGCATCCCGATAAGTTGAAAGGCGGAAAAAGTCGCGAGTAGATGTCGCTACAGGCAGGCAGACTGTCCGCTTCGGGTCAACAGCGGAAGTCGCGCGCGACCACTGGAATGTCCGGTCCTGGGGGTGAAGCAGACCTAATCGGAGAGAAAGCGGACATGGCTGACCAGATGTCTGCTTTCGGGGGTAAAGCGGGCTCATTCCGAAGCCGTGCGAACTTCCGCTATTAGCCAGATCCGGACATTCGCGCCCCGCATACCAGCTTGCTCCTCGAAATGTATCGTGTAACGATCAAGCCACCGGGAAGACTTTCGATGGGGGAACCCGGACGAATCGAAAACATTTTCTCTCTGCATTTCCCCCGAACGTGCCTCAGGGGGAATCAATGGCTCAATATCGAAACAGCCTACCGCAGCTGTCGGGCGAGATCTTCCTTACCGATGCCGGGATCGAAACAGACCTGATCTTTAATCACGGAATAGAGATTCGGGAGTTTGCTGCTCATACGCTGCTGCCAGACGAGCGAGGCCGGGACGCCCTCGCCCATTATTTCGACGGTTTCCTGTCCCTTGCCCGCGAGAAGAATGTTGGATTCATCCTCGATAGCCAGACCTGGAAAGCCCATACGCATTGGGCGGCAGACCTAGGCGCTTCTGAGGAAGAGCTGGAGCAAGCAAACCGCGATGCAATCAGCTTTATCGCCGAGATCCGCAAAAAACACTCAGATATAGCCAAGCCGATCGTGCTGAACGGTGTCATCGGTCCGCGTGGCGACGCCTATGCACCCGAAGCGGCGGTCGCGGCGGACGAGGCAGAAGCCTATCACTCGAAGCAACTCGGCTGGCTTGCCAAAACCGATATCGACATGGTGACGGCACTGACTTTCACTCAGTCCGACGAAGCCACCGGCGTTGTCCGCGCCGCCCGTTCGGCCGGGTTGCCTGTCGTTGTCTCGTTCACCGTGGAAACCGACGGCAGCTTGCCGACGGGCCAGCCTCTAGACGAGGCCATCGCCGCCGTAGACGATGCGACGGATAACGGAGCGGCCTATTTTATGATTAATTGCGCCCACCCCGATCACTTCATGCATGTTTTAGGAGATGGGGACTGGGTCCATCGAGTCCGGGGCATCCGCTGCAATGCCTCGCGTAAGAGCCATGCTGAGCTTGACGATTCCGAAACGCTGGATCATGGAAATCCGGAAGAGCTTGGCGGCCAGTACAAGGCGATCAGAGCTAAAATACCTTGGCTCAACGTCTTCGGTGGCTGCTGCGGTTCGGACCTCCGTCATGTAACGGAGATCGCTTCTGCGCTCGAATTATAGCGTCTCTAATCGATGTCGGCTCTGGGTCAAAAGCGGAAGTCGAATGCGGTCGCTGGAATATCCGCTCCTGGGGGAAGAGCGGACGCCGATCAGGAGCGGTCGTATGTCAGCGTCTAGCCAGAAGCAGCCATAAGAGGGCCAGCGAATTTCTCCTATTACGGACCTAATGCGGGCTTAGTTCTGTGATGAGAGTTCGTAACCGTCTAGGCGCAAATTTCCATCAGTCGCCCGACCTCCGCGGCCGAGAGCCCGTGCATGCGACTGGCCAGCGAGACGAACTCCTCTTCAGCCTCGTCGCTCAACACTCGACCGATGCAGTCATGGATCTTGATCCGATGGCGTTCGGGCGTCGTCGGTTCGCCTTTGTAATGGCCGAGGCCCATGTCGCAATGGATTTTGATGCGCTCGCCGCCGTCCAGCACGACCTCTAGATCGACCCAGCGTCTGGTGACATCCTGCGGAATCGACGGGTCGACCTTCAGGGTGGTCTTTTTCAGCAGCGACTGGATGTCATGGCGCTTCACCGTCTCGTCGAGGAAATGATCGATGCCGAGCGGGCCATCTAAAATGGCAGCGACGAGGGTGTATTGCAGGCTGAACTTGCCGTCGAGGCCGGTCTGGGGAAGCGGCCGGCTGGTGTTCTCGGATTCCGGGACCGTCAGGGTGACGCTCTCGACCGCATCGATGTCGCTGATTTGCTCGTGCGCCTCGATGCCGGCATTGATGCCCCAATGGGTGGGATACTGGGCTGGAAACAGCTTGATGTTGTAACCGGGATCGATAATGCGGAAGGTTCCGCCGTAGGTAAGCATCGTCGCCGGATCGATATCCTGTTTTAGGAAGGCTTGGGCGAAGCCGTGCGGGTGGTCGAGGATCTCGCCGTTGGCGGTGAAACCCTTTGCCACCAGCATCGCTCCGTCCAGGCCGTTGGCGCCACTGTAGCCACAATGGGTACATTTGGTCATGGTGCCGGCATTTGCCGTTAGAGTGCCGGAGCGGGTGGCCGCGATACCGATGGCATGTGCGGTCTGGCGGGCATCCAGTCCCAGCATATGCGATGCAGCAACGGCGCTGCCCATCGGCCCGACGACGCCCGGCGTATGGAAGCGGTAGCTGCCGGGATGGCCCTCGGCGACCCGGAGCCGGGCTTCCATCTCGATCCCCTTGACCAGTGCGGTGGCGATCGTGCGGCCGTCGGCGCCGGTCTTCTCGGCCAACGCCAGCACCCCCGGCAGTACCGGCGAGGTGGCGTGGTTGGCCGGTGTCGACATGGGCTCAAAATCGAGCACATGCATCGAGGCCCCATTGAGGTAAGCCGCATAAAAGGGCGAGGCTTTGAAGCCGAAGCCGATGATGGTGGCAACCGGCGACGAGCCTTGCTCGCGGACATGCTGGGCGATGATTTTCGGCGGCTCCTGCGTGGTGCCGGCCAACGCCACCGATAGGCCGTCGAGGGTCACCTGATCGGCGCGTCGATACGCCTCGTCCGGGATGTCCTTGTCCGTCACGCCTACGATCTTGTTGCAGAGGTCAGCCGTCAGTCCCATGGCATACATTCCGTAAGTTTAATTGGGCGATGCGTACGTCTAATCGGATTCCAAGGAAATATCATTGTGGGTTGACAGGATTGTCGCGGATTGTAACTGCCCGGCAGGTTTGCGTGCGTTCGACTGGGTCGGTCGGGCCCCGGTGCCGCAGCATCGGCAGCGCCATGCAGGCGGCCCCACGGCCAGGGCTGCCCGGTGGCGGAACCTTTCAGGTCAGTTCATTCCGTAAAAGCCGAGTGCGCCGCCGGCCATCACTTGATGCGCCGCTTCGGCAGACAAGGGTCCCAGACGATCACGCATCATCTTTGGCGCGCCGGGAAAGAACCCGTCCTGATGCGGGTAGTCGGTCGCCCACATGATCTTGTGCGGACCGATATAGTCGGCCAGCACGGCGATGCTGTTCTCCACCGGCTCGAAAGAGATCCAGCAATTCCGCTCGAACAACTCGCTCGGCCGCATGCTCGGTCCGGTGCCTTTGAACCCCGCGTCGTCGAAGTGCCGATCCATGCGGTCGAGCCATGGCGCGATCCAGCCGCCGCCGGATTCGAGGAAGCCGACGCGCAGTTTCGGATGGCGATCCACCACGCCGCTCCAGATCACGCTCAACGCCGCCAGCATCATTTCCATGGTGTGGGAGATCATATGCCGGGCGGCACGATCGCCTTCGAACCGATCGACGCCCACGGTCGGCATGGCGCCGTTGGTCGAGCCTTCGTGGAACCCGATTGAGAAATCCAGATCTTCGGCCAGCTGCCAAAACGGCTCGTACATCGGGTCGCTCAGCATCTTCTTGCCGTGATACGGGTTCGGCCGCAAAAACCCGCCGCGCATTCCCAGCGTTTCACGCGCGTAGCGCATTTCGTCCATTGCGAGTTTGACCGACTGCATCGGCATCATGGCGACGCCGAACAGCCTGTCGGGATACGGCTTGCAGTAATCCACCAGCCACCGGTTATAGGCCCGGCACATCGCGGCGGACAGGTCGGGGGCCTCGACGGCGCCGGTAAACAGGCCGATGCTCGGATAGAGGAACGCGGCGTCGATCCCGTCCGAATCCATATCGACGATCCGCGCGTGCGGGTCGAATCCGCCCTTGTATCCTTCGGCATATTTCAGGCTGCCGAGTTCGACGATGCCCTGTCGAACACCGATGGAGCCGAGGCTGCCGATACCCCGAGGATTACCCAACAGCTTGCCCTCGACCGAAATGCGCTCCTTACCGTTGTCGTCGATGACGAGCTGGGGCTGGCGTTCGCGGAACGCGGGATCAAGGTAGTCATCCCACAAGGTAAGTGGTTCGAGAATATGACCGTCGGCATCGACGGTCTCGTAGGTCTGTGTCATCACCTTGCCCTCCCGGGTTTGCGGATCTAAGGGCACGATAGCGCGAAGACCGCAGCACGGCGAATCCGCGCAACGGGATCATTGTCACGGTTGGGCGGCAACCACGGCCGCTCCTGCGGGCAATGCGGACGAAATTTGCGTAAAAGCCGACATCGCCTCCCCAACGTCCGTTATCGGGGGCAGAGCGGACCACGATTTCCGGAGCCGACACGTCCGAATCTAGCCAAAAGCCGACATCCAACCCGGCAAATATCAGAGTTCTTCAACGGCCTCAGTCAATACCGGACGTTGCACCGTCGTTCTCTGCCCGTAGATTCGTGCCCCGGTTTTGAAATGCGGAGAGCTGTGCTAGCCTCACCGAAATAAGCCCACATAACGATCTTTTTGGCCCGTGCCGAAGGCACGGAGTGATGCCGTATTTTGCGTGTCTCGTTTGCGTGGGGTGGCGGTCAAAGGCCATCGTGCGCCATTCGCGGGCCGCCAAAGGGCAACAAACGGGAACACCACGGAGATGAAACTAGTGACGGTCGATGTCGTCTTTGAGGAGATCAATGAAGCCAAAGCCAATATGGACCAAATTTATAATCAGCCCGACCCGAGGGCTTATTTCAATGAACTGAAAAAGCTCGGCTATGCCATACCCGGTGCCGCCAAACCCATCTTTCAGAAGCTGATCTCCCATCTGCGGCGGCGCCGCAACGGTACGGTTCACGTTCTCGACCTTGGTTGTTCTTATGGTGTCAACGCGGCACTCCTCAAACACGATCTGTCGATGTCCGAGCTTTACGAACATTGGGGGCAAAAGAAACTGGCGGATGCCTCGACGGAGCAGGTCATTGCGTGCGACCGGCGCTTTTTTGCCAGCCTTGAAGAGCCCGAAGACATCGAGGTGATCGGGCTCGACCAATCCGAAAATGCTATAGCATATGCCGAAAAGGTAGGCTTGCTAGACGAGGGTCTCGCCCTCGATCTTGAGACAGGACTGCTGCCAAGGCCGGCGAAAGAAGTACTCGCGGCGGTCGACTTGGTAGTGTCGACCGGATGTATCGGCTATGTGACCGAGAAAACCTTGGAGCGACTGTTACCGGCCGTCACTCAAGGCCAGCCGCCCTGGATGGCCAATTTCGTACTGCGGATGTTCCCGTTCGAGCCGATCGAGGAAGCCCTGAACGACTGGGGCTATGTGACAGAGAAGCTCGAAGGCCAAGCCTTCGTTCAGCGCTGGTTCGCCTCGGCGGAGGAGCAGGAGCAGGTTCTTGAACAACTGCGCGACCAGGGTGTCGACCCGACCGGCATGGAGGCGAAGGGCCATCTTCTCGCCGAGTTCTATTTGTCCCGCCCGATGAAGGATGCGGCTGAAGCACCCATAGAGCAGCTATTTCTCACCTAAACGCGGTATTCGGTGCTAGCGGCGCTGCGATTGCTCCACACCGAGAGGAGGAAAGCGAGACCGTTGGCCACAACGAGGGCGATCAAACCGCAACGCGCTTGGCGGCCCACATGCCGGCGTTTTCCAGAATGAGGTCGGGATCCTCGTATTGTTCGCGAAGCAGACGCTCATAAAGCCGGCCTTCGCTCTCACGATCGACCGGCGGCGTCACGCCGGCAAGTCGCGACAGCGCCTGATTGAGTACGTCGACGGTTCCGCTGCCCTCGTCGAACTGGGCCTTCTTGCGCCAAACCAACTCGGCAGGGAGCAGATCCTCGCACGCCTTGCGCAAGATCCATTTCTCCGTGGTTTCGTGTGCCGCCTCGTTGGTGATTTTCATTTTCAAAGAGGCCGGAATCGATTGCGCGAAGTCAATGAGGTCACGGTCGAGGAACGGCGTACGCGCCTCCAGCCCTTGGGCCATGGTTATCCTGTCCACGCGCTGCAGATTGATGTTGTGCATGGCCCCGAGCGACCTCGTGATCTCATCGGCCAACGCGCGTGGTTTCCTGGCGTAAGCATGGTGGTAGGTGTAGCCGGCGAAAAGTTCGTCCGCCCCTTCACCTGTTAGCACCGCCTTGACATGGCGGCGCGCGAGCGTGGTCGCGAAATGGGTCGGCATCGCGCTGCGCACGAGATCGACGTCGGCGCTCTCGAGGTGGTAGATCACATGCGGCAGGACCCCGGCCAGGTCGTCGGCCGTGAAGACGAGCTCGTGGTGGTTCGAGCCGATATGTTCAGCAACGGCGCGAGCGGCGGCAAGGTCGGGACTTCCCGCCGTGCCGACCGCGAAGGTCTTGAGCGGACGGTCGATGGCGCGCGCCGCCAGGGCCGCTATGACCGAGGAGTCCAGCCCTCCAGACAGGAACGCGCCGACCTCGACGTCGGCCACCATCCACTTGCGCACCGCCGCTTCGAGGACCAGGCGTAGCTCGCGCCAGATTGGTTCGGGATCCTCTCTTGGCTCCAGCTCGGCGGCGCCCTGCGGCATGCGGTACCATTCGCGAAACCCGTCGATGCTGTCGAACATCCCGCCGGGGTCGATGGCCTCGACCTCGACCTCGCCCTCGCCCAGCTTCCCGCCCAGGCCAAGACCGTCGAACGCCTTCAACTCAGAGGCAAAAGCCAAGCCTTCGCCGATGCGGGCCATGAAGAGCGGCTTGATGCCGAGGGGATCGCGCGCGGCGATGATCCGCTCCGGTGTGGCCAGAACAAAGGCGAACATGCCGTCGAGTTTGGTGATCCACCGCAATTCGTCCGAGCGGAACAGATGCAGGATCGTCTCGCTATCGCTTTGGGTCTCGAAGGCGCTCTCGCCGAGGATTGCCCGCAGGTCGGCATAATTATAGATCTCGCCATTGGCCACCAGGACGTTCTCGGTGCTGTAGATGGGTTGGGTTCCGTCCTCGAGACCAATGATCGACAACCGGCAGTGAGCCATCACGGCGGGCACGTTCGGCGCTTGGCTCACCTGCACTGCGTCCGGGCCGCGATGGGCAATTTTGTCGATCATCCGGCGCGCAAGTGCCGGATCACCAATTTTCCAAATGCAGACAAAGCCGCACATCCTTGCCTCGCTTGAATCGTTCAGGCGGTCGTTATAGTCGGCACGCGCCGCAAGCTAGATTGTCTCGAGCCTTCGGTACGCTGGTTATCCCAACAGTCATTTCTATCTTCATGAGAGGATTCGTACTGCCGGTGTTCGTATCGATTCTATATATTCTGGAACCAATATGGACCATGCTATTTGCGTATGTATATCTTTCAGAGGAACTTACCGTGATCCGATATCTCGGTGCGAGTTGTATTGTCGCAGCGGCTCTATTGGTCGTTCTGCGGACCAATCCAGAGCGTGATCCGATACATCGTCGGCAGCCAAACCCCACCCCCGCGCACCCTTAGAAAAACAGGCGGTTCGACTGGCGAGCCACCATTTTCTAATGCGCGGAAATGTCCGTGTTGGGTCATAACCGGAAGTCGAGTGCCGTCGCTGGAATGGGGGCAGAGCGGACTCATTACAAAGCCGTGCCGCGTGTCGGTCTCCGGTAAAGCGCGTTGTTAGCTCCGCAAGTTCTGATTAATCTCTTCATCTCCATAGAGAACCAAATAACCTTCCTTATCATCGATATCGATAAACCGGAGAACTCGATACTTTTCGTCCTCTCCGCCATAGTCAAGATTACGACTTTCGATATAAGAATCGGGTAACAGCGCCAGCCCGCCAAACTCGATGCGCCCTAGTATCATGAACGGAGACAAGTCCAAATGCACAACATCATCACTTCGGATAAGCCAGTTTTCACCGCCACGGGAAGGTAGTGAGACCGAAAGCGTTATCTTGGTTCCGTGGAGTTCCAAAACTCTCAGCTCGGCATCAGCTGCGTATTTGAAAAGAGTTTCATGCGTGTCGGATATCATTCTTTCTCCGATTAACTGCCTGCGTGCGTAGGCGCTGCCTGTCTAATGCGTTCCAATCTCCAAAGAACGGGAACGCTCCGGCTCAAAACCGGACTCTCCACCGCTGCTATTTCATGTCTGCTTTCAGGGGTAAAGCGGACTCATTCCGGAGCCATGCGAACTTCGGCTTTTAGCCGAGGCTGTTGAAGAAGTCCGAAGGCCCAAAGAATTTGAAACAATGATTCAAAATGCAGCGTCCCATTGAATCATTATGTCCAAAAATGAAACTGGCTTGACCGAATGTTGCTTGTTTTTCGATGGGTCCGAGTTCTTCAACACCCTCAGCCATTAGACGACTTTAGGAAGCGTGAATGAGGTCCGATATCTTCCCGAGCTATTTGTCGGGGATTTGCATGCCCGCGATGAAAGCCATTCGCATGAGCTGCGGGAGGCGACAAGCACCCATTTTTTCCATGACCCGAGCACGATAGATTTCCACCGTCTGCACGCTATAGCGCAACTCATCGGCGATTCCCACCTTACTCCTCCCGGCCACCAGCTGCGCCATTACTTCCCGCTCCCGCTCCGTCAAGCGTTCAAGGTTTCGTTGCATGCTCGCCCTGATTGATTTTTGGCTCTCTCCATCCTCCGCTACAGACAGAGCATAATTCACGCTTCCAAAAAGCTCTTTTGCTTCAAATGGCTTCTCCAGGCAGTCGATTGCACCAGATTTCATAGCTTGCACAACCATCGCCATATCACCACCACCCGTGATGACAATGACCGGAAGGCTCGAGCCATTGGCAATTAGACTCTTCTGAACCTCCGATCCGCTCATCTTAGGCATCAACCCGTCAAGGAGAACGCAGCCTCTCAGGCTCCCGTTCAAAGTCTCCAGGAACTCAAAACCCGAGGCGTAAGTTTCTGTCGCATAACCTGCCGAGTTCAACAGCACTCGCAGCGACTCCCTAACTCCCTCATCGTCATCAACGATGACGACTGTATCGTCCTGTGCCATAGGTCGTGCCCCGGGGTTGCCACCTGACCCCAAAAGCTTAGCTCAAGATTCCCTCTAGTCCAATTTCTTGAAGATCGCGCCATAGTGGTAAGGGGGGAATTCGACGATTTCGCAGAGCTCGAAG
>CAYYBI010000422.1:0-5395 GCA_964469835.1 uncultured Rhodospirillaceae bacterium | reverse complement strand
TCCGCACCGGCTTTATCCTCAAGCTGCGACAAGGCCCGGGCGGTCAACTGCCACGCGAACGGGCTGTTCGGCTTCAAACTGCTCCGTTCGGCGAGAAGTGCCCGCGCCAGCCGGGGCTGGCCGCCCCGCAATACCGCCTCGATCAAGGTGAGGGTCAAGACATCGCGTTGCGCGTGACTGCCGCCGAAGCGCTGCGCATTGTGGCGAATCCGCATTAGCGTATAGGCTGCGGTTTCGAACTCCGCGTCGCCAAATGCCGCAAGCGCCCGGCAAAGCGGCAAGCCGACATACCGGGTCATATAGGCGTTGGTGCCGCCTTCCGTCACCCGCTGGTCCAGCGCCGCGAGCAATTTTTGGGCGGCTTTGCGCCGTCCGTCCGCGACGAAGGCCATCATCGCGTGAAAATCGTTGAAGACGTAGTAGGCGTCTTCCGCCAAGGGTTCGTAACAATCGGCCAATTCGCGCCAGCGGTTGCCGACATCGACGCCGCGCAAATGCAGCCGCCAGAGCAATGCCGACGCGTCCAGCATTTCCAAAGCGATTTCGGACCGTTCGGGCCGGACCACGGTGTCATACAGCTCAAGCGCCCGGTCGTTTTCACCCTGTTCGAGATGAAACAGCGCAAGATGCCACCAATTATGATAGGCGAAGCCGTTGTCGGGCGCCCAATCACCGGTCCGCTCGGTAAGCCAGGTAATGCCCTCTCCGGTGCGGCCCTGCATTTCCATCACATGCGCAACGGCATGGATGGCCCATGGATCACGCGCCTGCATCGCGACCGCCTGCCGGCCGCTATTCTCGGCGCGGGCGTAATCGCCCATTTCCTCGAGCCCGAAGGCATGCATGCCGAGCACGTAGCCGAATCCTGGCGTGTTCTCGTCCCAATCGGGCAAGACACGGGCGACGCGGTCGCGCAGCAGCGACGATTGTCCGAGGAAGAAATCGCCGAGATGCGCCATTTGTAAGGCAAAGACATCACGCGGATGGTCGATCAGCACGTCGCCGTAGTGCTCGACCGCACGCTCCATATTACCGTCGAGCCAGGCCCGCAGTGCCGCGATATGGCCCCGTTCACGCCCATTGGCCCGATTGGCAAAGGCCTCGGCGGCTTCGAGGCTCTGGCGCAATTCGGGTTCAGCCGCTTTCTCGGTGGAAATCGCCATCAGGCCGGCACGGAAGCAATGGCCCATGATAAATTCGGGATCCTCCATCAGGGCCGCGTCAATCTCGGCAAGAGGATCATTGTAATAGCCGAGCAATAAGTCGGCCGCGGACTCGAACTTGTCGATCGCGGCGCGGTTTGTTGTGGAATAGGGGATATCCCTAAGATCGCGTAGTGACATGACGTCAACCTCTCTCCTGGTCGGGCCGTTGTGCGCCGGTGCTTGCGGGTCGGCGCGGCGGCCGTTGTCGATGCCACCTCCCAAGATTATGGAGGATGGTTAACACGCATGGTTAACAAACTTATGTGATGGCGCGCACACGCGTGCATCTTTTTGCGCGCGATTAAGAACACCGTCCTGCGTCCGGCTATTTGCGGGAATGCCAGCCGAAGGGCGCGATTTCAGTAATACCGCCGCCGCCGGGCACCCTGAACTTCACCACGCGTTCGCCGGGATTGGTCGGATCGGCAAAGGTTTCGCCGCCATGGGCTTCCACCCGTTCCGTGAAGGCGGCCAAATCGTCCACGTCGACGCCGAAATGATGGATGCAGGGCCGGCCACCCGCCTGTTGGCCCATGAAACTGTCGGGGCTGTCGTAGCGAACCATGGCAAGATCGAGATGCCCGTCGGTCAAGTGCACCGATTCATGATCGCCGTCACGGTGGCGGCTGACCTCGACGAAGCCGAACACGGATTTATAGAATTTTACCGCCTTATCGAGGTCTTCGACCTGCAAAGCGATATGCGCAATTCGGGGCTTCATTTCAGTCTGGTCGCTCATTGGCATTTTCCGAATGTTTTTCGGGCGAATTGATGGATCACAATAGCGGTCTTCGCCGCAGCGCGGCGACACCCTCGAAACTGCTTTGCTTTTGTTTTCGGGAAAGCATATTAGGGCGGGTCGAGAATTGCCAGTTCCGTGCATATTTTGAAATACGCAATCGGCACGGACGCGGCCGATCCGTTCCGAACCTTCCCAATGCAGCTAATTGACGCGGGCCGGCCAATGGCCGTTTATTGTGTCGGCCGTGCCGGTAAACGAGAATAAACCGGCTCTATGAAATCAAATCCGGGGAAGAATCATGAGCAGAGGCGGTAATCAGCGGACCGGCGGACAGGTGTTGGTCGATCAACTCAAAATTCACGGCGTCGATACCGCCTTTTGCGTGCCGGGGGAAAGTTACCTCGCGACCCTCGACGCCTTGCAAGCCTCGCGTGACGACATTCGCATGATCACTTGCCGCCAGGAGGGCGGGGTGACCAACATGGCGGAAGCGTACGGCAAGATAACGGGGCGGCCGGGGATCGCCTTCGTCACACGGGGGCCCGGCGCCTGCAACGGCTCGATCGGCGTGCACACCGCAATGCAGGATTCGACGCCGATGGTGGTCTTCATCGGCCAGGTGGCGCGCGAACAGGAATACCGGGAAGCATTCCAAGAGGTGGATTACCGGCAGTTCTACGGCGCGATCTGCAAATGGGTGGTCCAGATCGAGAGCGCGGACCGGATTCCCGAACTGGTCAGTCAGGCGTTTCACCGGGCGATGTCCGGCCGCCCTGGCCCGGTGGCGATCGCCTTGCCGGAAGACATGCAGCGCGATTTGACCGACGTCGTCGATGCCGCGCCCTATCAGGTTGCCCGACCCGGTGCGGCGCCAGACGATATGAATGCGCTGCGCGACCTGCTGTCGCAATCGAGCAAACCATTGATGGTACTGGGCGGGGCCGGTTGGAGCGAATCCGCGTGTGGCGACATTCTCGCCTTTGCCGAGGCCAACAATTTGCCGACCTGCGCATCGTTCCGCTGCCAGGATCTGATGGACAACGAACACCGCAACTATGTCGGCGACCTGGGCACCAGCGTCAGCCCGCAGCTTGCCGCCCGCGTCAAGGAAACCGATCTATTGATCGTTGTCGGTTCCCGGCTCGGCGAAATGACCACCGGCGGCTATTCCCTGGTGAAACTGCCGAAACCCGACCAGACCCTGGTACATGTTTATATGGACCCGACGGAAATGGGACGGGTTTACCGACCCGATTTGCCGATCAGCGCGTCGATGGAAAGCTTCGCCAGGGCGGCGCGGGCGCTCGAGCCGGTCGACCATACGGCCTGGGTCGGCTGGGCCGAATCGGCGCGCGCGGACCATCTCGAAAATCTCAAGCCATCTCGCGAGATGCCGGGCGCGCTCGACATGCATGTGGTGATGGAGCATCTGAACGACGTGCTGCCGGATGACGCCATCATCGTAAACGATGCCGGCAACTTCTCCGGATGGCCGCAGCGATTCTATCGCTTCCGTCGCTTCCGGACGCAGCTCGGCCCGACCAGCGGCGCGATGGGGTATGCGATCCCGGCGGCGGTTTCGGCGAGCATCGTGTGCCCGGATAGCCCGGTGGTCTGTTTCGTCGGCGATGGCGGGGCGCTGATGACCGGGCAGGAGATCGCCACCGCCGTGCAACATGACAGCAAGCCAATCGTTCTGGTGGTGAACAACAACCTCTACGGCACCATCCGCATGCATCAGGACCGCGACTATCCTGGTAACGACTACGCGGTGGCGCTGCACAATCCGGATTTCGCCAAATTGGCGGAATGCTTCGGCGCTTATGGCGAAGTGGTCGAACGGACTGAGGATTTCGCGCCAGCGTTCGACCGAGCGCGAAAGTCCGGCAAGGCGGCTGTACTGGAATTGCGGGTCGATCCGGAGATGATCACGACGCGCACGACACTTACCAAAATCCGCGAGGCGTCTGGCGGCAAATCCTGAAGACTGGTTCAGGACGGTATTGCCGAAGAAAAATAGAAACGGGGCCCGAAGGCCCCGTTTCCGGTCGTACAGTCTGTGATGTCGCTTTACGACACGCTGAAAATGTTCTGTGCGGCGACCATGCAGAACAGCATGGGGATCGACAGTAGCGTGTTGGTCCGCGAGAACAGCATCGCCGTTCGCGCTGAAGCCGCCTTGGTGGCGTCGTCCGCGTCGACCATGCCCAGCGCTTTCTGCTGCGCCGGCCAGATGATGATCCAGACGTTGAACCACATGACGATACCCATCCACATGCCGATGCCGATCATGGTGTGGCCCATCGCCTTGCTGGTGAAGCCGAGTGCCAGCGCATCGACGATATAGCCGTTCAGCCATGCCAGGATCAGGCCCGTGATGAGTGTCGCCATGGCGCCCCAGCGGAACCAGAACAGCGCGGCCGGCGCAATCACCTTGCCGATTGCGGGTTTCTGCTCGTCCGGAATTTTCGGCATATTGGGAATCTGAACGAAGTTGAAGTACCAAAGAATGCCGATCCACATGACACCGCTCAAGACGTGCAGCCAGCGGAAAAAGAATGTCCAGAAGACGATATTGTCGAACTGGTCCATTGCATAGTAGGCGAACAGGAGCACCGCGAGAACAAAGCCCGCCATCACTGTCCGTGACAGATTTGTCAGAATTGCAGCCATGGAATTAACTCTCCCCCTAGGTATGATTGCGAATGACTATAGCACAAGCGCTTGTCGGAAATATATCACTCGACCAACATCTTCCCCAGAGACCCGCCGGGACACGCTGAATGGCGCGTAGCGATGAGCTTTCCTACTGCGCCGGCGAAGTGCGCCGCCACGACCCGGAACGCTTTCTGACTGTTCTGTTTGCGCCCGATCGTTGCCGCGAATCGCTGTTTGCACTGTATGCCTTCAATCTGGAGATCGCCAAAATTCGCGAGGTGGTCAGCGAGCCCATGGTGGGCGAAATTCGCCTGCAATGGTGGCGTGAATCGATTGGGGAAATCTTCGAGGCCACGCCGCGTCGCCATGCGGTGGTCGAGGCGCTTGCCGGCGCCGTGCGTGATGCGGATCTACCGCGCGATTCCTTCGATCGGCTGATCGATGCGCGCGCGATGGATCTCGCCGAGGAACCGCCGGCGACGGTAGAACTGCTGGAGCAGTATGCAACGGATACGTCGTCAAATTTACAGCATTTGGCGCTGCGGGTTTTGGACGCGAACGACGATTCGAGCCGAGACGCTGCCGGAAAAATCGGCGTCGCCTGGGCACTAATCGGATTGATCCGGGCGATGGGATTTCATGTGCGTGCGAAGCGCGTGTATCTGCCGGATGAATTGATCGAACGCCATGGAGTTGTGCGTGGCGATCTGATGGAGTTGCGGCGGAGTGAAGCACTTTGTGGTGCAGTGCAGGAATTATCGGATCGGGCAACCGCGTTGCTCGCCGAGGC